>DASRBN010000021.1 GCA_035653615.1 Ktedonobacteraceae bacterium
ACAAGCTGGATGAAAGAACCGTGGTGGTGGGAGATCTCAGTCAACGGCAAATGGTGATGAACGAACATCGAGAGCGGAACAAGTACCTCAACCGAGCAGTGTTCAACGACTGGGGCTTGTATCCCTTCACACAAATGCTCATCTACAAATGCCAGTTGTACGGAAAAGACCTCCACTTTTTAGATGAACGCGAGACGTCGAAAACCTGTAGCGGCTGTGGGCACAAGCAAGCCATGCCGCTCTGGAAACGGACGTATTGTTGCACGGAATGCGGACTCGTCATGGATCGCGACGACAATAGCGCCGTCAACATCTTGATGAGGTTCCTTGCCCGGCTGGGGCCACACACGGGCGATCCCGTGCGGTGTGCGGTCGTTTTCCCCGCAATCGACAATGTAAATACGTTTGAACACATTTAGAATGGCAGATAGGTATGCAGGAGAAGAGTATCCTTGTTGTTGGTAGTCTGAACATGGACCAGGTTGTGCATGTGCCACATATTCCCCAGCTGGGGGAAACATTATTAGGGGCAGGTTCGCTACGGCTTATTCCCGGTGGCAAAGGAGCCAACCAGGCGGTAGCAATGGCGAAGCTGGGCGCGCCTGTGACCATGGCAGGGCGAGTAGGAAGCGATCCTTTTGGAGCGCAGCTTATTAGCTCATTGCGGGCAAATGGGGTCGATGCGGGACTGGTCGTTGTCGATGAACAAGAAATGACCGGCACGGCATTTATTTTTCTCGCACCCGATGGTGATAATGCTATTGTGGTGGCTTCCGGCGCCAACATGCAGGTCGGGCAGGATCAGGAGCAAATGAGGCGTATTTCTGAGGCGCTTGTGCCTGCCAGGGCGCTGGTGTTACAACTGGAGATTCCATTGGAGACCGTTAAGACATTGATCGCAGCAGCGCATGACCGGAGCGTACCGGTAGTGCTGAATCTGGCTCCTGCCCAGCCGCTGCCGTGGGAGATACTCCAACAGGTGGATATATTGATCGTCAATGAGAATGAAGCCAGCCTGCTCAGTGGTCAACGTGTAGAGAGCCGCGAAGATGCCTACATTGTGGCTACCGTCCTGCGCGAACATGGCATATCCACGGTCGTCATCACCCTGGGCGCGCAAGGCGCTTTACTTGCTCATGACGATGGTATGGGGGGCACAAACATCGTCTATCAAGACGCCCCAAAAGTGCAGGTCATCGATACCACTGCCGCGGGCGATTGCTTTGCCGGAGCACTGGCGGTGGCTTTGACGGAAGGCCAGACGCCCCAGGATGCCCTACGCTTCGCCGTCTATGCCGGAGCCTTGAAGGTGACGAAATTCGGCGCCCAGACGGGACTACCAGGTAGGGCAGAGGTGGAGGCGCTACTGCGAGCATCGTAGCCAAAAAATTTCATAGCAATTTCATCCCTCATATGCTATCCTCTATTACAATCAAAGCAATAAAGAGGTGAACAGATGACAGTCTATCCGCAGCGTCGAACCTCTGAGCGGGACGACAGGAGTGAAGGAGTTTCTACCATGTCAATCAGCTACCACGATGTCGAAAAGCTCCAGGCGCTTTACCCCAACCATCAAATCGAATTGAAAGAAGGTAAACTTATTCTTATGGGTCCATCGGATGCCATATCAGCTATAATCGGAGCTCGTTTCATAGCATTCTTAAGTCCCTGGGTATTTCGCAATAATCGGGGGCAGGTCCTGGATTCGAGTATCGGTTATCGTTTACCTGATGGTGATCTGCTGTCTCCTGCTGTCTCTTTTGTTTCACGAGAGCGGCTCAAACAATTTCCTCTCCCGAACTGTTCCCCGGCTGGGAAATACCCGTTACCAGTATCTGGCCGCCCGTCTTCGACTAATGTTTTTACCAAATAGAGGAATCTAGTGGCACCCCTGCGGGTGCCAGGCACAAGACAACAAGGGAGTCGTGCAAATGCAAGTAGGAGTTGGCCTGCCAACCGGCGTCCCTGGCACATATGGGCAGCTTGTCATAGAATGGGCGCACCGTGCCGATGAAGGCCCGTTTTCTAGCCTGGGCGTTATCGACCGCCTCGTCTACGATAGCTATGAGCCTTTGATTGCTCTGTCCGCTGCCGCCGGTGTTACGCGCAGAGTGAAACTCGCTACCACCATCGTCATCAGTCTTCTACATAATACCGCCATGCTTGCCAAAATGTCCGCCACGCTCGATGCCATTTCCAATGGGCGTTTAGTGCTGGGGCTGGCGGTGGGCGCCCGCGAAGAAGATTATATCGCCGCTGGCGTCGATTACCATGGGCGAGGCAAACGCCTCTCGGAGCAGCTTGCTGCCCTGCGTTCCCTGTGGGAAGATGACCAGCTTCGTCCTGCGGCAGCGCGTCCCGGTGGCCCTCCAATACTCGTCGGTGGGTTGAGCGACTCGGGGTTTGCGCGCATGGCCCGTTATACTGATGGCTATGTGCATGGTGGGGGTCCGCCAAGGGCATTTGCGCGAGCCGCTGATAAGGTGTTCGCGGCCTGGAGCGATGCCGGACGACCGGGTAGGCCCCGGTTATGGGCGCAAGGCTATTTTGCGCTCGGCGACGATGAAGTTGTCGAAAAGGGCAGGCGTTACATGCGCGACTATTATGCCTTTACCGGGCCATTTGCCGAGAGGATTGTTGCCGGAATGCTTACCACTCCCCAGGCCATCGCGCAATTTATCCGCGGCTATGAGGATGCCGGTTGCGATGAACTGGTATTGTTTCCCACCGTACCCGATCTTGCTCAGCTTGACAGGCTGGCCGATGTACTGAATGGGCTGGGAAGGAAACCATCATGAAGATTGTGATTCTTGGCGCGGGTCCGGCAGGACTCTATGCGGGGTTGCTCATTAAAAAAGCCAATCCCGCGCACGATATTTCTATCATCGAACGCAATCCTGCCGATGTCACCTATGGCTGGGGCGTCGTCTTCTCTGACCGCACCCTGGCGTCGTTCCAGCGCGCCGATTATAAAACCTATGAGCAGATTCGCGATCATTTCGTGATCTGGAACGATATCGATACCCGTTATCGCGGTGAAACAATCCGTTGCGGCGGTCATGTGATTGCCAGTATCTCGCGCAAGCTGCTGCTGAACATCTTGCAAAGGCGCTGCGCTGAACTCGGTATCAGCCTCACGTTTGGTCGCGAGATTGCTGATCTCTCCGAACTCGGCAGCTATGACCTGCTGGTTGCCGCCGATGGCATTAACAGTATCGTGCGCAAAACATACGAACCCATTTTCAAGCCGAGCATCGAGTTGGGCAAGGCAAGGTATATCTGGCTCGGCGCAAACAAAGTCCTCGATGCCTTCACCTTTATCTTTCGCGAGAACGAACAAGGTCTTTTCCAGGTGCATGCTTATCCTTTCAGCGGCACCACCAGCACCTTCATCGTTGAATGCGACGAAGCAACCTGGTTGCGCGCGGGGCTTGACCAGGCCGATGAAGCACAAAGCCTTGCCTTTTGCCAGCAGTTGCTGGCCGGTGATCTGAATGGGGCGCAATTGCTCTCGAATAACTCGAAGTGGATTAACTTTGCCACGCTCAAGACCCGCCACTGGCACCATCAGAATATCGTGCTGCTGGGAGATGCCGTTCACACCGCTCATTTTTCGATTGGCTCAGGGACAAAGCTGGCTATGGAGGATGCAATCGCATTGGCGGGCGCACTGGAACAACATTCCGATCTCGAAACCGCTCTTAATGAGTATGAATTGGAGCGCAAGCCGGTGGTCGAAACCTTTCAGCGCGCTGCCCAGGAAAGCCAGACCTATTTCGAGACGCTCAAACGCTACCTTGGCCTGGAGCCGTTGCAGTTCACGTTCCAGCTATTGACGCGCAGTGGCAGGATTACCTATGACGATCTGCGCATGCGCGATATCCATTTCGTCGAAGCGGTTGATCGCTGGTTTGCGTTCAGAGCTTTCGGTGATCTGCCTACTGACGTCGAGGATGGAGAACTATCTCCTGATGATATATCCATAGTTGTTCCGCCCGTCGCTGCCCCTGCCATCATCGCCTCGTCGGCTGCATTCACACTACTGCGGCTGCGGGATCTCGTGCTATCCAATCGTATTGCCGTTTGTCATACGACTCATCGTGCTTCATCCTATTACCCTGTACAAAACGGGCTGCTCAACGAAGCCTACGCTAACCAGCTCGTCAGCCTCGGCCTCAGTGGAGCGGGCCTGGTGCTGACCGAAATCGTCGCTGTTTCCCCTGGTGGACGCATTAGTCCTGATTGTCCCGGCATGTATGATGCTTCCCATGAGTTTGCCTGGGAATGGACGGTTGCGGGTTTTCATGGCAACACGCTGGCGAAAATGGCTATCCAACTCGGTCACGCCGGGCACCGTGGCTCGACCCGCCCGCGTTCAGAAGGCCTGGACAGGCCACTGCGGAATGGCAACTGGCCGCTACTCTCGGCCTCACCCCTGCCCTATACATCCCATAGCCAGGTTCCTAAAGAGATGGATCTTGAAGATATGCAGCGTGTGCGCGATGATTTTGTACGGGCGGCACAAATGGCAGGGGAAGCGCACTTCGACATGCTGCAACTGCACTTTGGTCATGGTTATCTGCTGGCCAGCTTTCTCTCCCCGCTCACCAACAGGCGCACCGATGAATACGGCGGAGACTTGCAGCATCGCATGCGCTATCCATTAGAGGTTTTCGATGCTGTACGCGCGGTCTGGCCAGAAGATAAGCCTATCTCGGTTGCCTTATCTGTTACTGATGGCGTAAAAGGTGGCTTCGAAATAGAGGATGCAATTGTTGTTGCGCAGGCGCTTAAGGAGCATGGTTGTGATATAATCCAGGTACTCGCGGGCCAGACCACTATGGACGGCGAACCCGCTTATGGCCGTGGTTTCCTGACTTCTTTGAGCGACCGCGTGCGCAACGAAGCAGGCATTCCTACGATGGTGGGCGGCTATCTAACCACGAGCGACGAGGTCAATACTATTCTGGCCGCCGGTCGCGCCGACCTCTGTCTCATGGACTCGCCGCACCTGAACGATGCAGCCTGGGCGGCTGCCATTAATATCGAACTAAATGAGGATTTGCTCCAATATAAGGAGCTGCATAGCTAGTTTCAATCCACAGCGAGAGGTCGGGAAAGGGTTCAGCTCCTGCCGCTTTCCATAGGGGAGCATACTGGCAAACCCGAAAAAGTCAAGTGGAAATGTACTAGAGAGGCGGGTACAGCGATATGGCAGACGAAAATAATCTCGTACTTGCGGGAAAACGAGCAGTAGTAACCGGTGCAGGTCGAGGCATAGGACGCAGCATTGCCCTTGCTCTCGCTGGAGCAGGCGCGGACGTGGCCGTGACCGCTCGCACGATAGCTGATCTCGAAACATTAGTCGAGCAGATTTCTGCAATGGGCCGTAAAAGCCTGTCGGCTCCCTGCGACGTAACCGAGCCTGAGCAGGTGCAGTCGATGGCTCAGACCTTTCTTGAAGGTCTCGGAGGAGTAGACATCCTGGTTAATAATGCCGGCAATGCAGGTAGTCACAAGTTCCTGAATCATCCCGACGAGCTGTGGCACCGCATGCTTGCCATCAACCTGACCAGTGTCTACTACGTCACCAAAGCCTTCGTGCCCGCTCTCATAAATCAGCGCAGTGGTCGCATTATCAACATCGCCTCGATTGCCTCGCGTGTTGGCGGCAGCTACATCGCGGCCTATACCGCTGCCAAGCATGGCGTACTTGGCCTGACTCGCGCTCTCGCCGTCGAATTGCTGCCCTATAACATCACGGTGAATGCCATCTGCCCCGGCTATGTAGACACGCCCATGACCGACGCGAGCGTTGCCAACATCTCGAGCCGCACCGGCATGCCAGAGGAGAAGGCGCGCGAAGTCTTAGCAAAAACCAGCCCTCAGAATCGCCTGATAGAGCCGGAGGAGATAGCGGCAATTGCCCTCTTCCTGGCGCAGGATGTGACCAAAGGCATTACCGGGCAGGCGTTCAATATCGATGGCGGCGGCGTGATGTCGTAAGCCGCCAGCTCGTAGGGACCGATTGATCGCGCTCAGCGCCGGTGATGAATTTTTTCGATCAAGACCGGTAATCCGAGCAGTCTACCATGTCATTCTGAGCGGAGCGAAGAATCTTAGCTGGACTCGACGCAGATTCTTCGCTCCGCTCAGAATGACATGCAATGGTAAAGGAATCATGAAAGAGGTGTAGCATGCCCTATCAGAATGACATGCAATGGTAAATGACATGCAATGGTAAAGGAATCATGAAAGAGGTGTAGCATGCCCTACGATTTTCTCTACGAAGTAAGCGACGGCATCGCAACCCTGACGCTGAATCGTCCCGAAGTGATGAACGCGCTCACTTTCGAGGTATACGCCCAGCTTCGTGACCTGTTTGAGACGCTGCGTTACGACGATGCTGTGCGCGCCGTGGTGCTGACCGGCGCGGGGGATAATTTCTGCTCCGGTGGTGATGTGCATGCCATTATCGGCGAATTATTGAAACGCGATATGAAAGGCCACCTGGAATTTACACGCATGACCGGAGCCGTCGTCCATAACATGCGGCAACTAGATAAACCGATTATCGCGGCCCTCAACGGCATGACTGCCGGAGCGGGAGCCGTACTTGCCCTCGCGTCCGATCTGCGCATCGCCTCTGAGAAAGCGCGTTTCGCTTTCCTCTTCACAAAAGTCGGACTGACCGGTGCCGATATGGGTGCTGGTTACCTGCTGCCGCGTGTGGTGGGAGCCGGGCGCGCCTTCGAATTACTGCTGCTGGGCGATACCATCGATGTCGCCACTGCCGAACGCTATGGTCTCGTCAATCTCGTCGTTCCACATGACGAACTGCTATCAAAAGCGCGCGAATGGGCAAAGAGACTGGCCGATGGCCCGGCCCTGGCTATTTCGATGACCAAGCGTATGATTAACTCCGAACTGGATATGGACTTCGTCTCCGCCATCGAAGCTGAGGCCCAGGCGCAGGCCCTGATGCTTATGGGCGATGCCCATCGTGAGTTTTATGAAAGGTTTAAGGCGAGGCAGCAGAAGATCTCATGAAGAGGAACCGCCCGCTGGAACCACCGCCAGGATACCCACTCCAGAAGATGAGGAAGGATCAGGCCCAGGCACGCTAAGGTTGCCTGCAACTTTCCCATCAGAGAGGCGCAGTACCTGTATCTGACCACTGTAGTAATTGGCATAAAGAACATTCGTGCCGGGAACGATCTGAGGCGCAGAAGAAAACTCAATTGAAGCACGCGAGAGAGCGGAATCCGTCCAACGTACATGACCATTATTTGCATCAAGGGAGATGATAGAGGCATTGCTTTTACCATCCTCTCGTGAAACGGTGATTGATACGATTCCGTTCTGCACCGTCAGTGACCAGACGCCTGCTGAAGCAGGATAGTGCCACAGTTGTGTTCCATCTGCCGCTCGCACCGCGTATACGCTTCCGCTTGCCGCGTAGGTAGTGTTGTCCTGGGTCGTCTGGAATTGAACTGTATTGCTATAAACAACACCGTTGAACTCGGTGAGGCTATAAACCTCTCCATCAAGCGAAACACTCCATCTTGCCGCTCCATTGGTTGCATCAAACCCATACAGATGACGATGGCCCGGCTGATCTACAGCAGATGCGGAAATGCAGAGGATGCCGTTCACCACCAATCCGCCAGTGTAATCCGGCTGCTCGTTATCTGTCGGAATCTTCTTTTGCCAGAGAATCACACCATTTTTAGCATTGATGGCATAGAGCGTCGTCGTTGGCGCATCGATTTTGCCAGTATACGTTGTTCCATAGAGTATTTTGTTGGTCGCAGCTTCCAGAGTAAGCCCGGCTGCGGCATCGACAAGATGATCCCGTGTCGCAATGCCCGTTCCGTTATAACGGTGCTGCCAGCGAATCGTTCCCATCACGGCATCCAGGGCTGTTACAATACTATAACCTTTCGCATCCTCTGCTTCTGAAAGATAGACAGTCCCATCAGCAAGCAGTGGGTTTCCTAGAAGATTGAGACTGGCAGTCTGATAATCAACTTTGAACCGCCAGCGTACCGTTCCATCAGCTGTATTGATGGCGTAAAAGTAGTAGCCATTACTACCGGTGCCGAGCGCGTACAGGATATTTCCTATCACCTGTCCGTCCGGCGGAACAGGGTCGGTACCATTCTGGATAGGCATCTTAAAGCTCCAGACTTGCTTATGTGTCGCGGCGTCGTAGCGGTAAATCGTGTTATTCACTATGAGATAGAGCGCATCTGAACGTACAACCGGTTGCTTTGTTGGAGTCTGATGTCCCGTGGCAGGCTTCTGTCCTTGATGAGCTTGCTGTAGCACGACAAGCATGCTTCCGACCAGCAGAATAGCAAACACGATTGCCGCGATCGTGCTGAGGCGGCGCAGGGGTACATTTTGGGATTGCGAACCCTTAAAAACCAGTTTCATGGGCTTGCTCCTATCATTCTGCGTATGGGTGCCCTGACGTATCTCTGGTATTACTGCGCTGCGGGATGCGCGATGCTGCGCAAGACGGTTCCAGACTCGCTCTACCGGTTCATTGCTTGCATTGCCGGCAGAGTAATAGTCCTGTAGGGTGCGGACAATCTGAATATCAAGAGGGTCAGAATGCTGAGTGTTCTGCAGGCCTGCCTGGAAAGCATCGATCTGTTCGTCTACTGTATCTGCATGAAAATGTTCGCGTTCATAATTTGCCATATGAATCCTCCTCTGATCTTATTGTCTGTAAATGCCGCGCAGCGTATTGAGCGCACGTGAAAGCATGGTGCGAATTGCGCCTTCGTTTTTATTGAGAATGGTAGCGATCTCAGCACAGCGCAAACCGGCCATGAAGCGCAGCTCTAACACTTCCTGTTGCGACACCGGCAATTGTTTCAGATAGGCATGAAGATGTTCATACTCTTCCTGTTGTAATGCAAGCTCATCAGGAGTCGCTTCGTCGTCGATGTTTTCGGCCAGGTGATCGAGCGGGACCATACTCCAACGGGAACTTCTTCTGTGGTAATCGATGATCTTATTACGGGCAACCGTCCAGAGCCATGCTCTTCGTTCGTCTTCAGGCATCATCGCAAGTTTTTGTTCATGCTCCATTGCTATCAAGAAAACTTCAAAGAGCAGATCTTCAGCATCGTTTGATGTTTGCGCATGCCGGCATACGTAGGCATACATTTTTGATGCGCATTGCCGGTAGCATTCCGCGATTACTGAGCCATCTCCCGCGGGAATATCTGCCCGGTCATCTTTCCTACCCTGATGGGATGAGTGCATTTTTCAACCCTCACGTCTTTTTGTAGAGATATCTCGTACATAGCAACGTCCAACGGGCAGAAATGTTACATTGTTGTGACACAACAACTCGTGCTATACTGTCACCATGCCGGATTGTTCTGTAGGGCGCACCCTTGCGGTCGCCTGCTGAGGTGATGCAGATGCAAAAAACGATCATCAATCCTCCCACGCTGGCCCGGCCACGAGGCTTCAGCCATGGTGTGCTCGTCACGGGTGGGCAACTTCTCTTCCTGGCCGGTCAGACCGGTAGTAACGCGGAAGGCAATATCATAGACGGAGACCTGGTAGGCCAGTATGAACAGGTTTTGCGCAATCTTCAAACGGTGGTCGAGGCGGCGGGCGGCACTATGCAGGATATTACCAAAATCAATATTTTTGTACGCGACCGCGACGACTACCTCGCGCACCTCAAGTCCCTGGGTCAGGTTCATCGCTCATTCTTTGGCGATTACTATCCGGCCACTGCCCTGTTTGAGATCTCGCGCTTTTTCCAGGACGATGCACTGATCGAGATAGAGGGTATGGCCGTAGTAAATCCAGATTCGAAAGCATAATCTGCTTGAATGGCGTTGCAATGAAAAAGGTTCTCTGGCATGTCATTCTGAGTGCCATGAAAAAGGCTTTTTGGATGTCATTCCGAGCGCAGCGAAGAATCGAAGGCATTCACCCTGGCATGTCATTCTGAGCGCAGCGAAGAATCTGCGTCGAGGCCGCCGGGATTCTGAGCGCAGCGAAGAATGACATGGGGTGGGTACTTTCCTTATAGTATACTGTTCACATAGAGAGAGTAACTACATGGACTTCGAACTGACAGAAGCACAAAAACGAGTCCAGGCCAGGGCGCGCCAGTTTGCTGAGCAAGAAGTTGCTCCGCTGGCACGCGAGGCCGATGAGAAAGGCCGGTTTCCCTTGCAACTTGTGCGTCGCATGGGTGAGCTTGGCTTCCTGGCCGGGCCGATTGATCCAGCATACGGTGGCTCCGGCATGGACTACGTCAGTTATGCCCTGCTGTGCGAAGAATTGGGACGGGTCGATTCCTCTGTGCGTGGTTTCCTGACCGTGCATGCCAGTCTCGTTTCGTTGTGCATTCAGGAATGGGGTACCGAAGAGCAGAAACGCTACTACCTGCCCCGCCTGGCAAGCGGCGAATGGATTGGCTGCTACGCGCTGACAGAGCCGAACGCGGGTTCCGATGTCGCCAGCATGGAGACGACCGCGCGCGAAGAGGGTGATAGCTACATCCTGAACGGCGAGAAAATCTGGATCACCAACGGTACCAGCGCCCGAATCGCCATCGTCTTTGCCAGCCGGGATCGTTCAGCGCGGCACAAAGGCATCTGCGCCTTTATCGTCGATACCGACGCTCCCGGTTTCCAGCGCGAGCCGATGCCGGGTAAAGAATTGGGCCATCGCGCTTCCGAGCATGTCCATATTATCCTAAAAGAATGTCGCGTGCCGAAAAGTGCCTTGCTGGGCGCTCCCGGCGAGGGCTTCAAGCTTGCCATGTCTGCCCTGGATCGCGGTCGCCTGGGTGTGGCTGCCGGAGCAGTAGGTGTGGCGCAGGCGTGTCTTGATGCCTGTGTCGCATATGCAAAAGAACGCCGCCAGTTTGGTCAGCGCATCGCCGATTTCGAGATGATACAGGCGACTCTGGCCGATATGGCCGCCGACGTAGAGGCTTCCCGCCTGCTTGTTTACCAGGCCGCCTGGACGAAAGACCAGAACCTGCCGGCGACGAAAGCTACATCCATTGCCAAGCTCTTCGCGACAGAGGCGGCTATGCGCGCGGCATCGCAAGCGGTCTTACTGCACGGCAATCGTGGCTATTCCAATGAATACCCGGTCGAGCGTTACTACCGCGATATCAAGGGTTTGCAAATCTATGAAGGAACCAGTCATATTCAGCGCATCATCATTGCCCGCGAACTGGTTGGACGCGCACCGTAGGGCCTATTTTGATTTTAAACGGTCAAGATCGGCAATCCGAGCGAGCCCGGCTGTGTCATTCTGAGCGCAGGAGCCGAAGCCCTGAGCAGAGCGAACGGGGAAGAATCTGCAGCGATGGCATACCGAGATTCTTCGCTGCGCTCAGAATGACACGGCTGGCTGATACTTATCGATTTTGATTGTGAAAGTTCGGCATCGGCCCTTGTGGTCGCTCTTTGCATTTAAATCAATGATGTCTATTTTATCTCGAGGAGGAGAAACGTATGGCCTATTCGGAATACTGGAATCCCAAGAACGAAACGATGCCTCGCGAGGAATTGCAGGCGCTGCAACTCCTCAAGCTCCGCCGCATGTGCGATTGGGCGTATGCCAAATCGCCATTTCACCGGCGCAAGTTCGACGCGGCAGGCTTCCATCCCGAACAGCTCAAAACGCTGGATGATCTGCGGCGCATCCCTTTTATGACGCGTGAAGAGTGGATGGAATCCATCTTCAATACTCCCATGTTCGGTGATATCACCACGACCGATCACAACCATGCCATTCGCTATCACCTCACTTCCGGCACCAGCGGGCGCACTCCCATACGCGTGCTGGATGGTACGAAGGACTGGGATTGGATCGCCGAAATGTGGTGCTACGGCCTATGGGGCTTCGGCGTGCGCCCTGAAGACAGCGTGTATTTCGCCTTTGGTTATGGCTCCTTCATCGGCTTCTGGGGCGCGCACTACTGCTGCGAGAAAATCGGCGCGCTGGTCATTCCAGGTGGCGCGCAAACTACCGAGGCTCGCGTTAAACAAATCGTCGAGATGGGCGTGACCACCGTCTGCTCCACGCCTACCTATGCCCTGACGATGTGGCAAAAGGCGCGCGAACTTGGTATTGACCTGGCAAAGGATAGCAAGGTTAACAAGCTGATCTGCTCCGGCGAACCTGCCGGCTCCATCCCCGCCGTCAAACGCCAACTGGAAGAGGCCTGGGGCGCGAAATGCGGCGATACCGCCGGTATGACCGAACTCGGCACCATCATGATCTTCGAATGCTCGCACCAGCCGGGTGGCACACATATCATCGAGGACAACTACATCGAAGAGGTACTAGACCCGGCAACCGGCGAGCCGGTAGGCTATGGCGAACTCGGCGAGCGCGTCGTGACCTCCTTTGGCCGCGGCTTCATCCCCGCCATTCGCTATCGCACCAAGGACATGGTCATGAAGGTTCCGGCCAGCACCTGTAGTTGCGGGCGCACCTGGGATATCTACGATGGTGGCATTCGCGGGCGCTGGGACGACATGAAGCTCATTCGCGGCACCAACGTCTACCCACGTGCCGTCGAATCGATTGTGCGCGAATATCCCGCCATCGACGAATTCCAGATTTACATCTGGCGCAAAGATACGCTCACAGACGAGATCACCATCAAAGTCGAGATCAAGCCTGGCTTCGAGTCACAATGGGAGACTCTGCAGCGCGACCTGGCGAAAGACCTGGCCAACGCCCACGAGGGCCTGCGCTTCAACATCGAACGTGTCGACTACGGCGTCCTGCCACACTTCGAACTGAAGGCGAAACGCCTGGTGGATGCTCGTCCCGTCGCCCAATATAATCAGTAAGAGGAGCAACAACGATGACTACAAGCACTACCGATCTCCTTGGCAAGCCGCTTACCGAACAGGAGCAAGAACTGCTCAATGTCTACGATGCATTGAAGAAACTGGCCGCGCAGGATGACCTTCCGCCCTGCGTGGCCCGCAATGTCCGCCAGGCCCTGGCCTCGATGTGGCAGGCCACCAATGACCTGGACTTGCAGTTTGAGCAGTTGTATGAATATGGCGTGTAGGATTTCTTCATGCAAGAACAGGCCTGCAACGCGCCGGCGCGTTGCAGGCCTGTTCTTGCATGAAGAAATCCTACATCATATCAAATGCTCTTTCAAAAACTCCACTGTCATGCGAATAATCTCGCGAGATCGCGCGTCGTCATTGAAAATATCGAAACCATGCCGACCTGCTGGATGATTTACGAAGGTAAACGGGATATTGCGTGTGCTTGCCTCCTGCACAAACTCGTCGATAGATTTGTTAAGGGCAGGCTGATCAAGCCCGGCTTTCGCAATAAACAGTGGGGGTATATTGCCAGGCTCTGTACGTAGATAGTATACCGGTGAAAATTCCTGAAACGTTGGCTCCTCTTCTGGCGAATAGTGGAAATACTCCTTGTTCAAAATACTCATTCCTCCGTAGTAAGAGACAATGCAGCGAATATATGGAGGCGTGCCCCGCATTGCAGTTCGCAGGCCATATAAAGCACCGGCTGAGAAAGCCCATATACAGAGAGCATGTGCATCTATTCCCAGTGATGAAGCATTCTCACGGACATAGGATACCAGGTCATCGATATCGCTCCCAACCTCATGCAACTTTGTATATCCCTCAATGGAGCGATGGTTAAAGGTAACAGCCACAAAACCTGATGCCGCTATCAATTGTCCGTAAGAAATGTAGAGTCCAATATCCTTGCCTCGTACTAGCAACTCTGGCGATAAATCTCCGCCGGAAACAAGTATGACAGCGGGACGCGTTGTACCCGGTTCCATTTCCCACGGATAGTACACGTCCATTTTTAGCGCAAGTTCGCCAATCTGCTTGAATGTAATGTCTTTCCTGACTGGAACCTGTTCCATGTCAGGAACAGCATACACTAATCGCTTACTGGCTAGCTCGTTGAACGTTGCCTTGTCCATTTGGCCCCCGTGCGGCTATATTTCTAGCAGGTGTATCTTCAAAAATTCTAATGTCGCCTGGATAATCTCCTTCGACCGTGCATCATCATCCAGCATGTCGAAGGCATGCTGCCCCGTAGCATGGTTCATGAAATCGATGTTCACATTTTTCGTGACCGCCATCGTCACAAGACGAGCGATGGATGCATTCAGCCTGGGATCATCCAAACCTGCCCGAACAACTAACAGAGGAGCGACAGTAGCACTTTTATTGACAAGTGCAGCACTTGAGAATTCATCAAGAACTTCCTGCGAAAGGTCAGGTAAAGGCGGTCCGGGAAACTCTGTTTCCTCTTGCGGCTCCTCATAGTACACTTTCAGGTCTGAAATCGCATAGTAGGAAACGATGCAGCGGATATACGCTTGATTATCTCTCAGCGCGGAACGCAGTCCAATCGGACCTCCTGCTGAGCAGACCCAGATGCCGATCTTGTTAGCATCGATGCCCAGCATTTTGCTATCATCGCGCACGAATGCAATCAGATCGTCAACATCGCTTGCTGCCTCGTACAGCTTTGCCAGCATCTCGGTAGAGCGATGGTTAAATGTAACACCGATAAGACCCATTGCCGCAGCCAGTTGTCCCCAGCAAGTGTAAGCTGCCCATTCCTTCGCATCCTTCAGAAATTCTGGTGGCCCATCTCCATGCACAAAAATCACTGCCGGAAGCCGTGTCTCTCCAGTATAGTTGGATGGATAGTACACATCCAGCTTCAATTCGTTCTCATCCACGGTTTTGTAAACGATATCTTTTTGCACGATAGCCTCTTCCATCCCAGGAATGGCATACACAACGGGTTTTAGTCGAAAATCGTCTTGCTCTTGATTGTCGCGGTTGTCTTGTTCTTCCATTTGCCTTCAGAACTCCTTTTCATATTCCTGAATTTCCAGAAGATATAGTAGCATATTCTCGCAACTGGCCCGCTGGCCCAATACTCAATTCTTCAAAACCATACTGAGAACGACCATCGAAAAAAGTTGCACTATGCTAACGGATGGGGTAGGATAAGCAAGCAGCAAAAGAAATGAAGGAGGCCGCAACTATGTCCCTGCAAGACGAAACGTTTACCCTTGGCGTCGAAGAGGAATTTCAGATCGTCAATCCTGATACATACGAATTGAGTCCAGATGCCGATCAACTGGTCCCTGAAGCCCAGAAGTTATTGGGCGAGGGCGTGCAGAATGAAATGATGCTCTCACAGGTAGAAGTGGCTACGCCCGTGTGCCGCACACTCGATGAAGTGCGAGCAGAACTGACACGCATGCGTTCGGGCTTGATAGACATAGCAGGGCGTATGGGAAGGCAAATCGCCGCCGCAGGTACGCATCCATTTTCGCCCTGGCAAGAACAGCTCATCACTCCCAGGGAACGCTATCAACAGCTTGTGCGCCAGCAGCAGCGTATGGTGCGCCAGCAGGTTATTTTTGGCTGTCACGTGCATGTTGGCCTGAAAGACCGCGAGTTGGGTATTCCACTCGTGAACCGCACCCGACTCTGGCTTTCACCACTGCTCGCGCTCGCTGCCAATTCTCCGTTCTGGGCGAGCGAGGACACACAGTATTCCAGTTACCGGACGCCATTATGGTGGGCCACTCCCATGTCTGGTCCCCCGCCGGCATTTGAATCAAAAGTTGATTATGATGAACTTGTACAGGCGCTGGTCGCAACCAAAAGCCTGGAAGATGTAACCAGAATCTATTGGGACATACGCCTGCCGGAACGCTTTCCCACCATCGAATTTCGTGTGATGGATGTATGCATGACCCTAAACGAGGCTGTAATGGCCGCCGGGCTTGTGCGCGCATTAGTACGTACCTGCTACGAACAGGCTTTGCGCAATGAACCGTTTCCGCTGGCGCATACTGAGTTGCTGAGCGCGGCCCATTGGCGTGCCGCCCGCTACGGCCTGGATAGCGATTTGATCGATGTGTACACTGAGCGGCTGGTTCCCGCAACTCAACTCATCGAACAGTTCCTCGCATTTTTACGCCCGGCGCTCGAAGCCGAAGGCGATTGGAAGCATGTCTCATATCAGGTGAATGAACTGCTGCGACGCGGCAATGGGGCCGCAAGACAGCGTGAAGTCTACCGGCGCACAGGGCAATTGAAGGATGTCGTGGAGTACATAGTTGCTGAGACAATTCCTCATCCATAGGTCACAATCTCTTGTAATCAATCCGTAATCCTGGTATACTTGTTCTAAATCGATAAATTATTCAGGCGTTCCGTTCTTTTCTTGTAGTTAGTACAGACCTTTCCGAGGTGGTCATGGATGCACAACCTGCCGTTCCAAGTGTCACAGTCGTCCTTCCTCACGTGCTGCGTGCCAAAATAGGCAACCGCAAGTCGGTAACGGCGAGCGGCAGTACCATTCGTGAAGTTATCCATGCGCTTGACCGCGACTACCCCGGCCTCGAATTCCATATCTGTCACGAAACAGGAGAACTCCGCCCCTACGTTAACATCTTTTTGAATCGCGAAAGCATCCGCTATCTCCAGGACCTTGATACCCCGGTTACACCTGGAGCAACCATTCATATCCTGCAATCCGTCGCAGGAGGCCAACCAGGCACTCACTGACAATTGGTAATTGACTACAAAGAACAATTCCAGGAGGTAAAACATGACTCTGCACAGTCTGAAAAGCAAGTATACTCCCGGCACCACCTTATTAACTGTTGGCACCAAACGTGGCCTTTTTCTCTTAAGCTCGCAGGATCGCGAAATATGGGAGGTCGAGGCTACCACATTGAAAGGCACCCGTGTTTTCAATGCTATTCTTGATCAACGCGACGGCCGGCGTTTGTTCGCAACCGATAACGGCGACTTCTTCGGCACGTTTTTGCGCTTCAGCGATGACTTCGGCCAGACGTGGCAGGAACCGGAACAGGGTATCCAGTTCCCCAAAGATAGCGGCCAGAAACTTACCAACATCTGGCTAATCCAGCCTGGGCGACCGAATGAAGCGGGTGTGGTTTACGCGGGTGTTGATCCGGCCAGCCTCTGGGTCAGCGAAGATAATGGCGCGCATTGGGAAATGAATGCGGGACTGGCGAATCATCCTACACGGGAACACTGGCAGCCCGGTGCCGGCGGTCTCTGCCTGCACACCATCGTTCCTGATCCTACCAATGCATCGCGTATGTGGATAGGCATCTCGGCTGTAGGCTGCATGCGCACAGATGACGGCGGCAAGAGCTGGGTCTTTGCTAACAAAAATACACGCGCCAGTTTCTTGCCTGATATATATCCAGAGTATGGCCAGTGCATCCACCGTTTTGTCCAGCATCCCACGCAGCCCGATGTCCTCTACCAGCAGAACCACTGCGGCATCTACAAAACTTTGAACGCGGGCGATGACTGGATAGACATTCAGCATAACCTGCCCTCGGAATTCGGTTTTCCTATAGCCATTGATCAACATCATCCTGATACCGTGTTCGTGATTGTTGAGGACCCATATGGTCGTCAGAATGTTGGCGAGCATTTTAGTGTGTATCGTACCCGCAACGGCGGCGAAAGCTGGGAGCCGCTTACCGAAGGTTTACCGGCAGGCCCGGGGGTTCGGCTTGGTGTCTTGCGCCATGGAATGTGTACCGATACTTCTGACCCCTGTGGAGTCTATGTCGGTACCAATACCGGGCAGATCTTTGCCACTCGCGATGGCGGTGATAGCTGGCAGCTGATCGCCGACTTCTTGCCGGCAATCTATTCAGTGAACGCGACTGTGATCGCTTAAATCAACTTCAATCTCCTGTTGCCGGGATGATTTTTGTTGGTGCTAAGCGGTGATGAGGTAGCGCCTGGTACCTGGCCTGGTGGGATTAACAGGCCAGGTACCAGGCGCTGTCCCTAATGAATTTTTCCAACCGAATCGAGGAATCCGTGCGTGTCATTCTGAGCGCAGCGAAGAATCTCGGTGCGCCTGGACGCAGATTCTTCGCTGCGCTCAGAATGACACGGCTTCGGTCAGAATGACACGCACGGATGCGCTCAGAATGACACGGCTTCGGTCAGAATGACACGATTGGCACCACTCAGATTACCGATTTTGCCAGGGAAAATTCATCAGGGGGCCGGGGTCAATAATCTGCCATCTAGCAACCTCTGCAACCATTTTTACGCCTCATTCGTGTAACACATTAAGGTTATCTTAGAAATAACTGTAGGGATTACTAATATTACTACCTGTTTTGGGGAACCACATAGCCTTTCAAATTTGAAAGGCTTTTGCAGTTTACAGCTACATGGGGCAGTAAGGACGTTGATGTGCGTGCAGCTAACCCATGTAGTTTCTCAGGTAAAGTGCCGGATAGAGGAAGAACAGAGGTGTATGATTTGAATGTCTCCGCGTCCCCGGAAGCTCCTGATGGGGAAAAACAACCATTCTTCAAACGCGATCCGGCAATGCGGTTGTGGCACTCTATACGCGATTGGATGCGAAAAAGGACGTTCGCGCCGGATTGGTTGCCGGGGAGTTGGCGTCATCCCGTATCTGGCTACGTTGCGGCGGTATTGCTACAGGTACTCGCTGTTATCATCATATGGTTGCTAATCTCCCTCTTTCCTGCCTTCGAGTTCGCCGGGATACTGGGAGTGCTGGCTATCGTACTCGTAGCCGTGAATTGGGGTATTGGCCCCGGCTTACTGGCGACCGTGCTGGGTATCGTCCTGCTCGATTCTTTCGTCTTATTGCCGCACAGTGGCGAGAGCTTTTTTGGGGCGAAAAACGTTGTCGAGGTTTTGTTTTTCCTGGTCAGCGGATGTGTCACCAGCATTACAGCTGGCCGGGGCGAGCATAAAGCGGCACATCAAACAGGGGAATTTGAGGCCATTTTCGAATCGATGGCCGATGGCGTCTTCGTTTACGGCAGCGAGGGCTCTATGCTGCGTATGAATGCTGCGTTTCGCAAGATGGTTGGCCTCAAGGCTGAGAACGAAAGAAGTTTTTTCTCCCAGTCACTCGATGAAAGACGCACACAGCTAACAATGGCCGATGAATTCGGTCAACCCCTACCCTTCGAGCGATGGCCACAGTCCCGTATTTTACGCGGTGAGGTGCTTACTGAAGCAAATACTGCCGATGTAATATTTCATACCTTTGATGGACGTATTTTGCATGTCAATGTCAGCGGCGCTCCGGTGCGCAATGCCGATGGAGAGCCTGTTGCCGCGCTCTGTATCTGTCGGGATGTGACGGAGCGTCGCAGGCTAGAACGCCGCACTCATGATGCCCTCAATGCCCTGCTTGCCATGGCAGAATCGCTTGTTTCCTTGCCTGAAAGCGTGAAAATTACCGGACAACTGTCGCAAGATGCATCTGACAGGATAGCACAGAAACTGGTAGAGCTGACACGTGATGTTATGGGTTGTGAGCGTGTTGGAATTACCGTCGTAGACCCACAGACACAAAATCTTCGTTCCGTGGCAGTCGTGGGACTTCCTGCCGAGCAGGAACTGCTATGGCGAGCCAGGCGTCCAGGTTTTCACCTCAGTGATATGCTCATGAATGAAGCATACCAGCAGCAACTTCTTGAGGGCGAGCCGATCATTCTGGATATGACACAGCCGCCGCTTTCGCAGTATCCCAATCCTTTCGATATTCATCGCATGCTGCTTGTGCCGATGTCTATAGACAATCAACTCATCGGCCTGATCTCCTTAGATTACGCCGATAAGGCTCACCAATACACGCAGGAAGAGAAAGCGTTTGCAAGTGCAGTGGCCAGGCTGGTAACGCTGGTGTTCGAGCGCGAACGATTGTTGCGCGAGCGGGCCGAGGCGCGCGCGAACGAACTGGCCCTTCGCCAGGCGAACCAGCAGATGGAAGAATTCCTTGGCATGATCAGCCACGAATTGAAGACGCCTCTAACAAGCATTAAGGGTAATACGCAGCTGGCGGTGCGCCAGTTGAAAAATAGTTTGCAATCGCTCGAGAAAATTTTGGGATTGTACGAAAGCGCTGAACAGCAGAGCCGGCGCTTAAATCGGCTGGTGGACGATCTGCTGGATGTCTCACGCGTGCAAGCTGGTTACCTCGACCTGCATCTTGCTCCTCATGATCTGTTATTGATTGTGCGGCAAGCGGTTGAAGAACAACAGCAGGTGTGGTCTGATCGCACAATAACATTGGAATCCGGTGACATTCAAACAGCGCCTGTCGAAGTGGATGCTGATCGCATCGCGCAAGCCATCATGAACTATCTGACCAATGCTTTGAAGTACTCGAGCGAAGATCGGCCCGTCCAGGTACGTTTGCAAGAACAGGAGAATGAGGTCAAGGTCAGCGTGCGCGATTATGGACCCGGCATCTCCACTGAGCAACAGGAATATATCTGGGAGCGCTTCCGGCGGGTCCCCGAAATGGAGATACAGAGCCGTTCCCATCTCTCAAATGCGGGCCTTGGTCTCGGTCTCTATATTAGCAAGACCATTATCGAACAGCACCATGGGCAGGTAGGCGTCGATAGTATACCTGGCGAAGGCTCTACCTTCTGGTTCACATTGCCGCTGGCACCGGACGCCAGGGGTGAAGCGAATAGCCAGGAGGAATCGTGACATTAGGGACGAGATTTCCCAATTTGATTGTGAAAAGCCATTATGGAACCAGATGAGGAGAGAACGAGAGTGTCCAATATACGCGGCGTTATTCTTGATGTTGATGGCACGCTGGTCTTAAGCAATGAAGCGCAGGCAAAATCCTGGGTGGAGGCCATGGCCGATTTCGGATATTATGTTTCCGTCGAAAGAATAGGCCCATTAGTCGGTATGGGTGGCGACAAAGTCTTGCCTGAGACAACCGGGCTGCAAAAAAATAGTGAAGACGGCATAAAGATCGATGCAAGACGCGCGGAAATCTTCAAACAAAAATATCTTCCAACGCTGCAAGCCGCGCCCGGCGCCAGAGATTTGCTACAGCATATGCGCGAAAAAGGTCTCAAGCTTGCAGTCGCCAGTTCCGCTAAAATGGATGAATTGAAACCCCTGTTGCAGGTGGTGGGTGCCGCTGACCTCGTGCAAGAAGAAACTTCCGCCAGCGACGCCAGCCAATCCAAACCGAACCCCGATATTATCCAGGTGACGCTTCAACGCATCGGCCTGCCTGCTGACCAGGTTCTTATGCTCGGCGATACGGTTTACGATATTGAAGCGGCGGGCAGAGCTGGCATCGGCACCATCGCCCTGCGTTGTGGCGGCTGGTCTGATCGCGACCTTAAAGGCGCACTTGCTATTTACAATGATCCTGCCGATTTGCTAGAACACTACGACACTTCGCCCCTCGGAGATTCCTCGTCGGGCCGGTCATTCTGAGCGCAGTGAAGAATCTCTGGCGGCACGCGGATTCTTCACTGCGTTCAGAATGACCGGGATCGTTCTGTCTACCGGTCAAGATAGGACGTTTATACTATGCCAGGAACACATCCGGTTAAGAAATCATAACTAAGAACTAGTACTTTCAACTAACGCTTAACCTCTATATGCTTAACGGCGCGCGGCATATGCTACAAATGAAATGGCAGTTGTTCGTGGTAAATAGCTCTGTATGGGCCTGGAACACAGCGAGATTTTTCGTTTATTTGTAGCGTTTATGTTCCTGGGGGATCGGACTGGCAAGCCAGGCAACTACAGGCGACTATGATGGTTGCCTCTACAAGTTATTTTTTCTCTTGGGAAAGGGAAAGCGCCATGCATTTTGACACGGTCAGGTTTTCACATATCCTGGAAAAAGATAAGCTGCATGATGTAGCTTATTTTTTGTCCCATACAGCTTTTGTTGTTTCACATAAGACGGAAAGCCTCGAGACGTTATTGGGAGTCCTGTGGTATTTGCCGGGTGATAGTCCGGTAATTGTGGTGACGAACTGCCCTGAAGAACAACTGCCGGGTATCAAATGCGGCATTCAGGATCATTTAGTCGGTCATAAGAACATCTTCCTGGTGCATCAAAAAGATGAACATGTGGCGCGATTATTGGAGCTCTCTGGAGTCACACATATCCTTGGCCATGATGGGAAAGTGCTTGATGGCAAGGGCGAGGGTATGTATATCGGTACGCTTTTTGCGACGCTTTTGGGATATCCTGAGTGGATCGTCTTTTACGATGCGGATAACATCGTACCATGCGCGCTGCTTGAATATACGCTCGCCATGGGAAGATTATTCCTCGCGGCGCGTCCAACATTCTCCTCATTTGAAAGCGGCGTACCTGCCTTTTTGCATAATGTGCGCATCTGCTGGTCATCCAAGCCCTCTCTTACCGGCGGGAAACTGGAACAAAACGTGTTAGGTCGCTGTACGCGGGTTATTTCTCCTCTCTTTCACGACGTATTAGAACACTGGCTGGGCGTGCGCAACTACGTGGTCAGCTCATCGAATGCCGGCGAGCAAGGTATGACGATGACAACGGCCAGAGCTTTACGCTTCTCTTCAGGCTTTTCGGTAGAAACATTTCAGTTGCTTGATTTCTTACTCAAGGCTGCAACCCTGAAAGACCTGCCTGGAAGCACAATCTACCAGCAGTACCAATCCAGGAGTCCTCATTTTCATACCAAAAAAGAGGACGAGCATATTCGCAAAATGATCGCCGTTAGCCTGGGCAGTTTCTTCGTATTCCGCCACTATCTCCCACAAAGTGTCGAGGATCGGATAAATCGCCTGATCGATGAACTGAACCTCGATGTGGCCTGTCCCCTGATCTATCCGTCTTTAGATAGCCTGAGCCTGATGGGTAACGAGGCATTTGTGGATGCATACAGACTATTCGACGAAGTAGAAACTGGAGAGTACGAAATTGCGGCTGCTGTTAGTCCGTCATGGAGCGACGCCTAATAATATCGAGGCGCGCTATACCGGGCAATCAGATGTTGAACTCAGCGTCTCAGGCCTGCAGCAGGCAAAGTTGCTTGCTGCGCGCCTGGCTGCAGAGACATTTGATGCGATTGTTTCCTCTGACCTGCGCCGCTCACTTGCCACGGCGCAGGCTGTTGCCGATTATCATGGGCTTTCCGTATGGGAGGATGCCGACCTGCGCGAGTTTTCCCTCGGCGCCTGGGAAGAGGTGCCATACGCCGAGGTCAAAGCCCGTGACGCGGCCCTGTTAGATCGCTGGCGGAACGACCCGGAACATACCGCTCCTCCAGGAGGAGAGACCGGCGCCCAGGTGCGCGACCGCATATTACGCGCGCTCGAACGCTGGCAAGCACAATACCCGAAAGGAACTGTGCTATGGGTGACGCATGGTGGGACACTAGGGGTGCTGCTCTGTCACCTGCTGGGAATGGAACTGAGACGCCGCAACCAGTTTCGGTTCGCGAATGCTTCAATCACTGAACTCAAGCTCGATGATCAGCTCGCGATACTTAAATATTGTAATGACACGGCCCATTTAAGGGATGTCAATCCAGTATCTTAGCTTCTTTACCGGTGAGTCATCGCTTTTGATGGCATTCTCGAACTGGCCGCCGTTCTTTTCGATGATCTTCTTTGATCCAATGTTGTTCTCGTCGCACGTCAGCAGTACTCTGTATAGTCCGAGTTCTTTGGCTTTCTGAAGTCCAAGTTTCAATATCTGACTACCGTAACCACGTCTCCTTTTGGATGGGCGTATCTCATAGCCGATATGACCACCCACCTTCATCAGGCGGTCGTTCAGCTCGTGCCGGACTGATAGCCGCCCGATATACTCGTCATTCTCAATGAGCCAGAAATCGGAGGATGGAACCCATTCTGATGGTAATTTGGAGCGGTCAGTACGCGACAGAACTGCCTGGACGAAACTGCCGAAGTTCTCGTTCAAGTTTTCCGCATCTATATTGAGATTCCTGCCCTCGGCCTGAAATTCAAGCAGGGCCTGGATATAGCTTTCTTTGTATCTCTCTGACGGGAGCGCAAGAAAGGGCATCGCTCTTCTCTTTCTGTCTGTAACGCGGGAAAGCAATTCCCGCTGCATCCCATTATAACCGATGGATAGCAGAATATAGTAGTTTTGCAACGGTGCTTTGATCTACCAGATTATTCTCATATAAACTTACCATTTATCATCTTATTACTTGACAAAAATTGTAAGATATTGTATCTTATAGACAAACCCGTCAGTAGAAGTATCTTCGGTAGTGGCTGAGGGTATATGTAAACCAGGGGTAAGAAAGGAAGTTCAGCATGAAAAGGCGTCCAAGGCCTGACACGCAGGGGGTGAATGGTAATAGCCCGACCTTGCCAAAATATACGATTGGCGTGGTCTCCCAGCTGTTAGGATTGCCCCCTCAGGTGCTACGGCGCTACGAGGAAGCAGGTTTGCTGGAACCGGCTCGCCAGTCGGGTAAGAACCGCCTGTATTCAGATCAGGATATAGCCATCCTCGAAGAGATCGCCGAGCTTTCTGAACAGGGCGTGAATGCGATAGGTATACGTCATATTATCCAGATTCGCAAAGATGTCACTATTCTGCAACAAGAGATCAAAGAGATGCGCGAAGCCTTGCATCGCTATGAGGAGGAGAGGGTGCGCATCGAGATGAGTAGCCAGAGCATCGATATGGATTCTGAGACAATTGAAATGAGCAGCCAGAGCGTTGATGTGCATGCTGAGGTGGAAGAGTGAGCAATTTTTTGACTTCTATGCAAAACCGGCGTACCAGGGCTTTTCTGTAGTCGCAATCAGGACGAACCTCTTCACTTTGAGGTGCGATTTCCGGTCGTATCTCTCCTTGACCTGTTGAATTGTTAAAGATGTGTTAGAATTTGTTATTTTACTTGACGAAATACGTTAAATGATGTACGATAATGATGTAAAGAAAAGATGGGAGTGAGACGTGGCAGAGGTTTTCATAGCGCTGTTTGCTATGAAGTCATGTGAAAGGAAATAGAGTATGCAGTTTGACCAGGAAGATCGGACTACCGTTGCTCCTCAGCAGGCAACGGGGGGCGGACAAGACGAACAATCTCATCAAAATGATGCAGAGATGACAGCTGAGTTGAAGACGGCGCTTGTGGCAGAGCAGGCCAAATCAGAAGAATACCTGGATATGCTGCGGCGCACGCAGGCAGATTTCATTAACTATAAGCGGCGCACAGGCCAGGAACAAAATGAATCGCGCATCGTTGCTCAGGCAGCCGTTCTGTCTCAAATTCTTCCCATATTGGATGATCTTGGAAGGGCGTTACAGGCGGCTCCGCCGGAGCTCCGGGATAATTCCTGGGTGCAGGGCATCCTTCTCGTTGCCAAGCGACTGATGAGCGTGCTTGAGCAAATGGGCGTGCGGCAAATCGGTCAACCCGGCGAGAAATTCGATCCGCGCTGGCATGAAGCAGTATCGCGAGAGGCACGTTCGGATGTACCGGAAGGAACTATTCTGCAAGTGTTCCGACCAGGTTATGTACTGGGAGATCGTGTTATTCGCCCGGCACAGGTTGCCGTTGCCGGTTCTGTCTAAACCATTCAAGATCATCTCCGAACGGGAATATTACAGAGACCTCTCTGGTTATCATTAACAGAAAACGTTAGTTCATCTAACATAAAATGTGAAATAGGAAAATATAGGGGTTTTGATCTGGGGCCAGGGTGAGAAGGATGCGGAAGAGAAAAGCGTTCGTTCACCGGTGGTTCCCAGTAGCTCTTATATCAAGGAGGCGAAACATATATGGCCAAAGTAATTGGCATAGACCTGGGAACAACGAACTCAGTTGTGGCGGTCATGGAGGCAGGTGAGCCTACCGTCCTCGAGAACAGCGAGGGATCGCGTCTCACTCCTTCTGTCGTAGCCATGACCAAGGGCGGTGAGCGACTGGTAGGGCAGGTGGCGAAGCGGCAAGCGGTTACCAACCCTGAGAACACCATTTATTCGATCAAGCGCCTGATGGGTCGGAAATTCGATGATCCTGAGGTACAGCGCACGATGAAAAGCGTGCCTTACAAGATCACTCGTGCCTCGAATGGCGATGCGCGGGTCATCATGGGAGGGCGCGAGTATAGCCCGCCAGAAATTTCAGCGATGATCCTGCAAAAGCTGAAGACCGACGCAGAGGCCAAACTTGGCGAGCGCATTACCCAGGCAGTGATTACCGTTCCTGCCTACTTTAATGATACGCAGCGGCAGGCGACCAAAGATGCAGGAAAGATTGCCGGATTGGAAGTGTTGCGTATCATCAACGAGCCAACGGCCGCTTCCCTGGCATACGGATTGGATAAGAAAAAGGATGAGACTATCGCCGTCTATGACCTTGGTGGTGGTACGTTCGATATCTCCATCTTGCAGTTAGGCGAAGGCGTCTTTGAAGTCAAGGCGACCAATGGCGATACGCACCTTGGTGGCGATGATTTCGATCAGCGTATTATCGACTGGATGGCCGACGAGTTCCGCAAAGAACAGGGGATTGACCTGCGCAACGACCGCATGGCGTTGCAGCGCTTGAAGGAAGCTGCTGAAAGGGCCAAGATCGAGCTTTCTTCTTCGATGCAAACAGAGATCAACCTGCCGTTCATTACGGCTGATGCCAGCGGTCCCAAGCACCTGCTGCTGACCCTGACCCGTTCGAAGCTGGAGCAGCTGGTGGGTGACCTGATCGAGCGCACGCGTGGCCCGGTCATGAAGGCCCTGGAGGATGCAGGCATTCGTGCATCCGATGTCAACGAAGTGGTGCTGGTAGGCGGACAGACCCGCATGCCCGCCGTCGTAGACCTGGTGCGCAAGATCTTCGGCAAGGAGCCGCATAAGGGCGTCAATCCTGATGAGGTCGTGGCTATCGGCGCGGCTATTCAAGCCGGTGTGCTGAAAGGCGAGGTCAAAGACGTACTGCTGCTCGATGTCACTCCGCTGTCCCTGGGTGTTGAGACCCTCGGTGGTGTAATGACCAAACTGATCGAGCGCAACACGACCATCCCAACCCGTAAGAGCGAGGTCTTCAGCACGGCGGAAGACAACCAGCCGGCGGTGGAGATACATGTCTTGCAGGGCGAGCGCGAACTAGCACGCGACAACAAGAGCCTTGGTCATTTCCGCCTGGAGGGTATTGCGCCTGCGCCGCGTGGCGTTCCTCAGATTGAGGTAACATTCGATATCGATGCCAATGGTATCCTCAATGTCACGGCGCGCGATAAGGCGACCGGGCGCGAGCAGAAGATCACCATCACAGCTTCCAGCGGTCTCACGAAAGAGGAGATCGATCGCATGGTGCGCGATGCTGAGATGCATGCTCAGGAAGACCGCCAGCGCAAGGAAGAGATCGAGCTGCGCAACCGCGCCGACAGCATGGCATACCAGTCTGAGCGCACACTGAACGATCTGGGCGATAAGGTTTCTCCCAGCGCCCGCAGCGAGGCTCAGGACAAGATCAACGCCGTTCGCGATGCTCTGAAGAGCAACGACATGCCGCGCGTTCGCACCGCAATGGAAGACCTGGAGCGCACGATGCAGCGTATCGGCACAGACATCTACAGCCAGGCAGGAGCCGGAGCCGGCACGAATCCGGGACCGCAAGGCCCAGACGATAGCGGCACCGTTGAAGGCGAGTACCGCGAGGTCTAAGTTGCTAATGCATGTACCAACTATCGGTTACAGAGCCAACGACCCTGTAACCGATAGTTGGTATATGCATTACGAAATTAATCTCGTTCGCCATTATCTTATTTTATTGAACTCGATAATAGCAGATCATTTTTAGGGAGGAGCGCGTATGGCCGTTGATTATAAAGATTATTACAAAATATTGGGCGTCAAAAAGGATGCAACCGAAAAGGAAATCCGGCAGGCCTATCGCAAGCTGGCGCGCAAATACCATCCTGATGTAAACCCCGGTGATAAAGCGGCAGAAGAGAAATTTAAGGAAATCAACGAGGCGAACGAGGTCCTTTCCGATCCAGAGAAGCGCAAGAAGTATGATGAGATAAGCAATTACTACCAGCAATATGGGCGTATGCCTGGCGCCGGTGGCTTCCCAGGAGCGGAGGGTGGAGGCACGTACCAGTATCGTACCATGAACGAAGAGGATCTGAATGATCTTTTCGGCGGACAGTCACCTTTCTCTGACTTCTTTGAGCAACTCTTTGGAGGCGGAGGTTTTGCTAGAGGTGGTGTGGGAGGTCGCACAGGCACGGCAGGACGCGCTCAGCAGCGCGCAACGGTAGGGCGCGATGTGGAGTCGCAGGTAGAGGTGACGCTGGCAGAAGCCTATAACGGTGTGACGCGCGTGTTCGAACTGACGCAGTCTGATGGCACGAGCAAGCGCATAGAAGTGAAGATTCCGGCTGGCGTGGATACCGGTTCGCGTATCCGTATCGCCGGCCAGGGAACTCAAGGCACTGCCGGGCGAGGAGATCTCTACCTGGTTATGGAAGTGCTGCCAGATCCACATTTCACCCGTGAAGGCACAACCTTGCGCACGCGGGTCGAGGTACCCCTGGCAGTGGCAATGCTGGGCGGCGAGGCTCCGGTCGAACTTCCCGATGGCAAGCGGTTGATGCTGCGTATTCCAGAAGGAACGCAGAATGGCAAGTCGATCCGTATCCGTGGGAAAGGTATGCCGCATTTGGGGCAACCCGATAATCGTGGCGACCTCTACACGGAAGTGGCGGTGGTTCTGCCCACGCATTTGAATGCCGAGCAGCGCAAGCTCTTTGAGGCGTTTGCCCGCGCAACCGGCTATAGCGAGCGGGCGACCGTTTAGGTAGAGAGTAAGGAGAGAGGTAGCTATGAACGAACATCGATATACCCGTATTGTGATACAGGCGGCTCGACCCACGACTCTCTACACTGAAGAGGAGACTGCCAGGTATGCCCACCTGGAGATTCAAGTAATCCGTCGCCTGCAAGCTGTTGGCCTGGTCGAAGGTATCCTGACCGTCGAAGGCGAGCGCCGCTACAGCGAAGAGGATGTGCAGCGCCTGCGCCGCATCCGGCGTCTCCGCCGCGACCTCGGCGTCAACCTGGCAGGAGCCGAAGTGATTCTGGAGTTGAGCAGGCGGCTGGAGGAGTTGCAGCGGGAGCTCGAGGAGTATAGAAGAAAGTGAGTTGTCTAGCAACCTACACTTCAATCTAACCTTTGGGCTTCGCCGGCAATGGTCTGCCCGGCAACCACCAGTTCCAGCGTCCCAGCAGGCGCATGGTAGCCGGAACGAGCAGCATGCGGATAATGGCTGCATCGACCACGACGGCCACCGTCATACCCACGCCCATCTCTTTGATCAGCAGGATGGAGGTGAAAATGAACGCGCCTGCGACGATGACGAAGAGCAGCGCGGCATTCGTAATCACACCCCCGGTCTTTTCCAGGCCACGCGCTACCGCCTGGCGATTATCATGCGTGCGCAGCCATTCTTCGTAGACACGGCTCAGCAAAAAGACTTCGTAGTCCATTGAGAGGCCGAAGAGAATGCAGAATAGCAGGATAGGGATGGTGCTGTCCAGGGAGCCTTCAGACGTGAAGTTCAGAACGTTGCTGAAGTTGCCCCACTGGAAAATGAAGACCAGTACTCCGTAGCAGGCGCTCAAAGAGAGCACATTCATCAAAATGGCCTTGAGCGGCAGCAATAGTGAGCGGAACATCAACATCAGCAGGATATAGGTGCTGGCCAGGATGAACAGGATAGCGCGAGGGAAGTTACCATAGAGGTAATTGTTGAAATCCAGGCTATCCGCCTGGTCGCCGCCCACGAGGACGGCCAGCCCTTGCCCGGCGGCTTTATCACCCGCGCGCAGGTTGACAATCAGCGCCTTGCCCGCGCTGCTATCCACAACTGTATTGGCGCTGGCGGTGATGAGCGTGATATTACCACTGGTTGTCGCTGAGACGAGCTGAGCGAGCGCGGGATTCTCCTTGTAGGCACCACTGCTATAGAGCGCACTCAGTTGCTGCCCCGTTAGCGCTGGACCGCCGTTAGAGACTGGCAGGTGCGTCAGGCTGACAACGCTCGTTATGTGTGGCTGGCGGGCAATCCAGTTTGATAAAGCATCAACCTTCGCCAGGTTACTGGCCGTCAATATACTCGATCCGTCGGGCGCCTGCGCGATGATCGAGATGATATTCTCTTTCGTCTGCGGGAACTCGGCATTCAGTATTTCGAGACCCTGGCGCGATGCCGCGCTTGTTGGTAGCGCCGTGACATCGGGAGTGCCGAGGTTGAGAGAAAAGATGGGCCAGCCGAGACCGATGAGAATAGCAGTCACTATCAGGATAATCAGCACGGGACGGCGCATGACCGCCATCGCCCATTTTTGCCAGAAACCCTGGCTTTCCTCTACCGGTTGCTCGACTTGCGCCGAAGTGCTATGCCGCGCGTCCATCGTGAAGCGGCTCAGGAGAGGCACGCGCAAGGTGTTGATGCGATAGCCAAGCACGCTTAGCAGGGACGGTAACAACGTGAGGGCCGCCAGTACGGATGTTGCCACGACAACCGCGCCACCTACGCCAAAGGAAGTCATAAAAGGAATACCGATCAGCAGCAGGCCACAGAAGCCGATCATTACGATCAGGCCGCTGAAGAGAATGGCTTCTCCCGAGGTTGCGATTGTCCATGCCACTGCTTCGCGCACAGTGCGCCCGTTGGCTAGCTCATCACGGAAACGCCGCGTCATGAAAAGGCTGTAGTCGATGGAGATACCAAGTCCTACCACCGATGCCACATTCAGCACGAAGATACTCATGTTAGTATGCAGCGCAATGGCGTAGATCAGAGCAAGAGCTATCGGTACCGCGACCATGGCCAGCATTAACGGCGTTAGAGCGGCAAGCAGCGTGCCAAAAACCACCAGCAGTACCAGCAATGCAATCGGCAGCGCGAAGAACTCGGCATGCTCGGTATCCGATTGAGTGATATGCGAAAAATCTCTGCTGATGGCCGGATCACCGGTAACGTAGGCATGTGCAGGACCGGCGGAAGCCTCAGCGGACACTAGCTTCTGGAAATCATCAAGCTGATCCTTCACAGCGCTCGAATTTACGCTGAAACTGACCGTGACAAACAGTGTGCGGCCATCCTGACCCGGCCCGCTCTCGACAACGCCGGAAACATACGGAAAAGCGCGAACCTTACTGGTGAAATTTTGTACCTCTTGCCGGTAATTCGCGGCATTAACGCTCGTCTGATCTGATTGGAAGACTACCAGTAGCTGTGTGGGCGTCGGACGTAATTTGCTGGAAATAATGCTACTGACATGCCCCGCTTCACTGCCGCTATAAGAATATCCCCCGCTTTGCAGGACAGACCCCACCTTCGTCACGAATGGAATGCTGACGGCGAGCGCGACAACCCAGAATACCAGGATGAACCAGCGAAAGCGATGCACCTGCCGGCCGTAAGCAAGCCCCAGCCGGTACAGCCAGTGCTTTTCAACGCCTGCATTGGCTTCCCCCTGATTCTGTTCTAAACGCTTCGCCTCAACTATATGTACTTGATCGTTTTTTGATTCTTCTCGTATCTGCATGGAACACAACCCCTTAACTGAAAGCGAACCAGAAACATCCTGGCCCGGCACTATTGTATGCGCAACAGTCAAGATGTTTTATCGTGCTATTGCTTATGTTTTGATATGTACTGTTTCATAGTATACTATCAATTTCATATGATTTGGTAGGGCCTTGAATTGCTGTGATAGATCAATCCAGATGTGTAAACCCTCAAGAAGCCCCGCTTTAATGGTCTTTTTGGTATACAGTGGGCTTACAATGAAAGCGAGAAAAAAAGTTTTTGTAGGAAAATTATGCTATGCTCTTCCATCCAGCCCTTTATCAGATATTTGCAAATTCTTGCCAAGTATCTGATTTTTATTGCCAAATATATTGACAATTTCACCAATCCATGTTAATATCTGCATAGAGTTAACGATAATTGCCAGGCAATCGAAGAGAAACGTCAAGAAGACCGGTCTTTGACATAACAAGCCAGGAGGCAAGGCAATGAATTTTAATGTCAACCATTATGATAGATTGGCGGTTGAGCATCGTCAAGGGATACAGCATGAGAGCGAACAGCAGCATTTGCTGGCATGCCTTCCCCATCATCTTATGGCTCGTCGAGCGGCCGGTCGGTTGGGCGTTCTACTCGTAACCCTGGGCACCAGATTAGAGAAGCTTGACCGGCGCAGTGAGACGGTGGCTTATGATCTGGGAAGATGAGCGAACCAAGAACATGAAGATGGATTTAGGAGGAATGTAGCATGCATCCTATTATTACACGCGACCCGGTGAGTGGCAACGAATTGATTGTGACCCGCCTGGAATGTCCCCAGAGCGGCATTGTGATCGAGGGGCAATTCAGCCTGGGTTGGATCGGTCGTTTGAGCCGCGAGCAACTTGATTTTGTCGAGTTGCTGGTGAAGAATCGCGGAAACATCCAGAAACTGGCCGCGGACCTGGATATCGCCTATAATACCGCGCGCAGTCGTCTAGACGAGATCGTGACCGCGTTGGGTGGAACGCCGGAGAGCAATGGCCGCGTTGACCGTCGCTTAATTCTGGACCGCCTCGCTTCCAAAGAGATCAGTGTAGAGGAAGCTATGCGCTTGCTGAGAGGTTAATATCATGATCACTGCTGGCGATGAGCGCGGCGATACGCCGGGAGGTTTTTACAGATTGGATCTGTATGCAGGTAGTACACTGTCAGGGTCAACCTCGGAGCGCAATCGCATTCTGATGATGGTCGAATCTGGACAAATTTCGGCAGTGGAAGCCGCGCAACTACTGGATGCGCTGCAATCCCAACGCGAGCGAGCGGGGGAGCGCAACTCGAACCGCACGCTACGTATCTGGATGTCCGATATGACGACCAGGCGCAAAAAATACAATATGACCGCGACTCTGCCAATCAACCTGATCGGCGCGTGCCTGCACCTGCTGGGGCGCCTTGTGCCGCAATTGAATAACAACACTATAGAAGACTTATTGCGCACCATCGAGAGTGGTGCCACAGGTCGCCTGCTGGATTTGCAAGACCTGGAAGAAGGCAAACGTGTAGAAATTTTTGTCGAGCGATAAACGAAGGAGAAAACGATGCAGCAGACTTTTCCTACCGGCGATGAACCACGAGTGATTATTGCGCAGGCAAACGGCGACTTGAGCGTGCGCGGCTGGGATGGGCAGTCCATCAAGATCGAAACCGATGGGCGCGTGAGCGACCTGCACCAGGAAGGTGATACGCTGATGGTCATCGACTGTGATAGCGATATTAACTTGATGGTGCCTTTCAATACAGAAATTCGAGTGACGAGCCAGGATGGAGATGTTTCGATCACACAGGTACGTCGTGTCGAGTTGGAGGATATCAACGGCGATGTGGTGCTGGAAGACATCGGGGTAAACGCAGAATTGGCTCGTGAAGCCGTCGCATTAACGAATCTTGCCGCCGATGTAAGTGTAAAGAATGCGCCTGCGCTGCGCTCTCGTGGCGGCATTGGCGCAGACGCGGTACTCAAAGACGTGGCGATCATTGAAATCGAGGCCGTTGGTGCTGACCTGGCGCTTACCAATGCCGAAACCGTCGTTATTGGTACCGTTGGTGGAGATCTGGATGTAGAGGATATCTCGCACGCCCTGAGTTGCGGCACTATCGGAGGCGATTGCAAAGTTGAGCAGAGTGTTGATGCTGAGCTTACATTTGGCAATATCGGCGGGGATGTACAGGTCGAAGGCGCGGCCAGCATCCAATTGGGGAGTGTCGGAGGCGATTGCGAACTACAGGATATCCAGGGTGCCGTTGAAGTCGGTAACATAGGAGGCGATGGCAACTTTGATGGGGTCGGTGGAAACTTACAGGTCGGTAGTATCGGCGGCGATGCGGATTTAGAGAGAATACAGGGGGCTATCGAGGTGGGCAGCATCGGCGGTGACCTGTCCCTGGAGGCGGCATTCCCTGCCAGCAGCCATACGCGCTTGAATGTTGGCGGCGATGCCAGTATCCGGTTGCCGGATAATCCCAACCTGAGCATTCAGGCCGCGGTTGGTGGCGACGTATCAGGACAATCTATCTCCTCTAGCGGTCATGGCAACCTGATCAACCTGGTCTATGGTGAAGGCGCGGCCAGGCTTGAAGTAAGTGTTGGTGGTGACCTGGATTTGCACGGCAACGGAAAACCGCGCAGCAGTAGTATGAGCAGTTCATGGGGTGATTTTGGCAACGAAATGGCCCAACTGGGGCTTGAGATGGGAAAGCTCGGCCAGGATTTAGGGCGCGAACTGGCTTCTGCGTTCAGTGGTATCAACTGGTCGAAAGGTCCCAACTGGGGCGACGAGATTTCGCGCAAGGTTGAGGAGCGCGTGCGCCGCGCGCAGCGTAAGGCCGAGGAAAAAGCGCGCGATGCTGAGAGACGGGCCCGCCATGCCAACGAGCGCGCGGCTCGCGTGCGAGTACGTGTCAATGATCGCGAATGGCAGCTCGATCCTGAACGGCTGGAGCGGCTCAAGGAACAGGCTCGCAAAGCCGCGACCGAGGGCGTATCTGGAGCGTTGGAGGCCGTGGAACGGGCTGTAAGCAATTTGCGTATCCCCAACTCACCAAAGCCACCAACTCCGCCTTCGGGCTTGAACGTGCCGCCAGTCCCGCCGGTTCCACCGGTTTCCCCGGTGCCGCCAGTCCCACCGGTAAATCCGATGACCGGGCAGGCTAACTTTGGGTCTCAAGGTGAGGGACCGGCCCAGCAGAGTAACGGTGGCGCGCAAGGCGCATCGGATACAGACGAGCCGAATCTGGAGCAGGAACGCGAAGCCATTCTGCGCATGATCGCCGAAGGGCGCATCTCGCCAGAAGAGGGAGATCTATTGCTCGAAGGGCTGGGTTAGAGCCTGATTACCGATGGCCAGAGAAGCCTGGTAAACCGCATGGTTTGCCAGGCTTCTCTGGCCATCGGTGATTATCGTATCAGTGATGTGGCTGTGGTGGCGGGGAAGGCTTGTGCCCCTGTACATGGGGGGATAATCTTGTAGCCTTCTTCCCATCACTTGAAATATGAGCTTTTCGGCTAAAATCAAAGCAGATGACGTACAATTGTGATATAACATATCTAATATGTGCATAACACAACAGATTTCCTGGTGCCGAGTTATCTGTTTATGCAAATGCATACATATCCACGAATTTTCATATAAAAGGAGAAAATATGCCATCTCAAGGATATGTGCGATTCCCTGCTATTCACCAGGATCGCATCGTGTTTGTTTCTGAGGATGATCTATGGTTGTTGTCGAGCGAGGGCGGGCGAGCCGAACGCCTGACAGCAGGTGTGGGCGAAGTGAGTTTCCCCCGTTTTTCACCGGATGGAACTCAGATCGCTTTTGTCGGCCATGAAGAGGGGCCGGGCGAAGTCTATATCATGCCTGCCGATGGGGGAGATGCGCGCCGTCTGACCTTTCAGGACGCTTCCTGCCGCGTATTAGGCTGGTCGCCTGAAGGCAAAGAGATTCTTTATGCCAGCAATGCCGGTCAGTTTGCCGAGCGTTTTGAGGTCATCTACGCCATCAGCCCGGACGGTGGGCAGCCGCGAGAGCTCCCTTATGGCCTGGCAAATGCCATCTCATTTGGCCCAGATGGGGGTGTCGTGATTGGCCGCAATATCAATGTGCGTGAAATGTCCTATCAGAAACGCTATCGCGGTGGTAGGGTTGGGCATCTCTGGTGCGATATTAATGGTAGTGGTACATTCCAACGCCTGCTCAATCTCGATGGCAATGTTGCCGATCCCTGCTGGGTAGGCGGGCGTATCTACTTTATCTCCGATCACGAAGGCGTCGGCAACGTCTATTCCTGTACTCCTCGCGGTGAGGACTTGCGCCGCCATACCGATCACCAGGATTTCTACGCGCGTCATCTCTCGAGCGATGGGCAGCGGCTGGTCTATCAAGCGGGCGCTGATTTGTATCTTTTTGACCCAGCAGAAAATACTACACGTCGTCTGAATGCCGAATTGCCCAGCATACGCACGCAGCGCAATCGCAAATTCGTGCCCGCTAGCAGCTATCTGGATAGCTACGCCCTGCATCCTCAAGGCTATGCTGTAGCCCTTACCACGCGCGGAAAGGCCTTTACCCTGGGCAACTGGGAGGGACCGGTAGTGCAGCTTGGCGAACCCGACGGCGTGCGTTATCGCAAACTTGAATGGCTCAATGATGGCAAGCGCCTGGTGGCAGTCAATGACGCAACGGGGCGCGAAAGCCTGGTCGTCTTCGATCCGCAGGGAGCCGGTGAACCAACGTTGCTCAACGATATTGAGTTTGGGCGCGTCGTGCATCTGGCCGTTTCGCCAACAGACGATGTCGTTGCCATTACCAATCATCGCAATGAAGTGCTTGTCGTCGATCTCGAGGCAGAAGCTGCTCGTGTGCTTGACCGTAGCGATTACGGCAAGATTCAAGGCATCTCATGGTCACCGGATGGACGCTGGCTCGCGTATGGTTTCCCATTTACCTCACAGAAAACGGCCATTAAGTTGTGCGATGTAGAGAGCGGCGAAACGCACTTTGCGACTGAGCCTGTCCTGCAAGATATCTTGCCCGCCTTTGATCCAGAAGGGAAATACCTCTACTTCCTGGGTTATCGCATCCTCAACCCGGTCTACGATAACCTGCAATTCGACCTCGGCTTCCCGCGCGGTGTGAAACCTTATGTCATTATGTTGCAGAAGGATTTGCGCTCGCCTTTCGTTGCCGAGCCGAAGGCCCCCGGTGAAAAAGAGAAGGACAAGGAGAAAGCGAAAGACAAGGAGCAGGAGAATACAGGAGATAAGCAGCAGGAAGGCGATGCCGCAGAAACCTCGGAAGAGCAGGATGAGGAAGAGAATGGAGCATCGTCAAAGCCACCCGCTATAGTGGTCGATCTCGAAGGAATAACCTCGCGAGCCTTGCCATTTCCTGTAGCGGAGGGCCGCTATGACAAAATCCTGGGCATAAAGGGGAAAGCGCTCTTCTTATCGCACGCTGTCGAAGGGACGCTCGATCTATCTCTCGATAGGTCCGATATCAAGGGCCATATCGATAGCTATGACTTCGAAGCGCATAAAAGCGAGTCGATCATTGAGGGAGTCAACGACTTTACCGTCTCGCGCAATGGCAAAACGTTGCTCTATCGCAGCAATCATCGCCTGCGCGTGCTGAAGGCGGGTGAGAAACCACCCAAGACGGAAAATAATGATCGTCCCGGTCGTGAAAGCGGCTGGCTCGACCTGCATCGTGTCAAAGTCTCGGTTCAACCGGAGGCGGAGTGGAAGCAGATGTTCCACGAGGCCTGGCGCTTGCAGCGCGAACACTTCTGGACTGAAGATATGTCGGGCATCGATTGGGATGCCATCTACGCGCAATATGCCCCATTGTTGGATCGGGTCGGGTCGCGCTCGGAACTATCCGATCTCTTCTGGGAACTGCAAGGAGAGCTGAATACGTCCCATGCCTACGAGCAGGGAGGCGATTACCGGCACGGTCCGCAGTATCATCAGGGATTCCTGGGCGTAGACTGGCACTATGACGTGGAAAGCGACCGTTATCGCATTGCCCGCATTGTCAAGGGCGACCCTGCCGATAGCCGCGCAACATCGCCGCTTACCGGCCCTGGTCTGAATGTTTCTGAAGGAGATGCTGTCGTGGCCGTCAATGGTCAGCGTGTCAGCGCAAAGCGCAGCCCGCAGGTATTGCTGGTCAACCAGGCCGGGAATGAGGTACAACTCACTGTTGAAGATGCGGAAACAAAAGAAACACGTGTCATTACCGTCAAGGCTTTATCGGATGAGACGCCTGCCCGCTATCGCGACTGGGTAGAACACAATCGCGCGCTGGTTCACGAGATCTCGCAGGGGCGGGTTGGCTACGTGCATATTCCCGATATGGGCCCCAGTGGCTACGCGGAATTTCATCGCAGCTACCTGACTGAATATGATTATCCCGCGCTGCTCGTCGATGTGAGATGGAATCGTGGCGGTCATGTATCCGGTCTCTTGTTAGAGAAGCTGGCCAGGCGCCGCATTGGCTATGATTTCTCGCGCTGGAGCCAACCGGAGCCGTATCCTGCCGAATCGCCGCGTGGCCCGATGGTGGCTCTTACCAACGAACACGCGGGTTCGGACGGCGACATCTTCAGTCACAGTTTCAAGCTGATGGGATTGGGTCCATTGATTGGCAAGCGTACCTGGGGTGGTGTCATTGGTATCAATCCTCATCATAAGCTGGTTGATGGTACCATTACTACCCAACCTGAGGCTGCATTCTGGTTCAAAGATGTTGGCTGGAACGTCGAAAATTATGGCACCGATCCCGACATCGAGGTCGATATCTCCCCTCAGGACTACGCACACAACGTCGATCCACAACTCCAGCGTGCCATCGAAGAGGCCCTGCACCAGATCGAAGTGCGCCCAGCTTTGGAGCCGGAACCGGAAGAACGACCAAGGAAAGCGGTACGGTAAGAAAAATCAATTGACATTCCACCCCGAACTCAGTACAATATACTCAAGCAACTGAATACGAAGCTCCTCTGGGAAGAGTAAACATCAGTATCCTGATAGAGAAGGTGGGCCAGAAGGCTGGAAGCCCCCGCAGCATCCTGATGTTGAACGTCGCTCGGATTGACTGCCGCAGAAATCCCTCTTGTAAAGGGAAAATAGAGCGGCACGGGTGAGCCCGTTATAGCGAGACCCCGATAGAACCCTGTGGAATATGCAGGACTGGTCGGGGTGGTGAGTGCGCCGGGTCGGCAACGTCCGGCGAAATGAGGTGGTACCGCGAAAAAGTGCCCTTTTCGTCCTCATATGGATGAATTGGGCTTTTTTATTGGTCTGAAATTTGTATCAATCTCATGCAGAGATTCTTCGCTTCGCTCAGAATGACATGGCCCGCACCATGTCATTCTGAGTGCAAGAAGTCGAAGCCCTGAGCAACGAAGGGGAAGCATCTCTCGAAGGCGCACTTAAATCAAAGGAGGAGATCATGAGCTTACCAAAACGGTACAATCCTGCCACGGCGGAGCCGGAGTTGCAGGCTTTCTGGCAACAATCCGGCACCTATCATTTTTCGCGTACCAGCAATAAACCTGTTTACTCAATCGATACGCCGCCGCCCACGGTTTCGGGCCATCTACACCTGGGTCATGTTTATTCTTATAGCCATACAGATTTTATGGCGCGTTTCTGGCGTATGAATGGCTACAATGTCTACTATCCTATGGGTTTCGATGATAACGGCCTGCCAACCGAGCGGCTGGTGGAGAAGCGCCTGCATATCAGCGCTCCCCAGATTGGGCGCAAGGCATTCATCGAAAAATGCCTGGAGATGAGCGCCGAGGAGGAGAAAAACTACGAGGCGCTGTGGCAGCGACTGGGACTTTCGATAGACTGGCGCTATACCTACAGCACCATCAATACGCTATCAAGGCGCACCTCGCAACTCTCTTTCATTGATCTCTATCGCAAGGGATTGGCCTATCGCAAGGAGGCGCCTACGATCTGGTGTCCTGAGTGCCGCACCGCAATCGCGCAGGCGGAATTAAGCGACCTGGAGCGAGAGAGCGAGTTTATCACCCTGGCCTTTCATCTTGCAGATGGGGAGCCTTTTCCTATAGCCACAACACGACCTGAGCTATTGCCGGCCTGCGTTGCGATATTCGTGCATCCAGGCGACCCTCGTTATCAAAAGTATGTTGGACAGCAGGCAACGGTGCCGCTTTTCGGTCAGCAGGTGCCAATACTGGAAGACGCAAAGGCCGATCCCGAAAAGGGAACCGGGGCCGTGATGTGTTGTACGTTCGGTGATGTAACAGACGTGGAATGGTGGTACAAATATAACCTGCCGTTGAAAATAGTGATTGGACGCGATGGCAGGATGACCGAAGCGGCAGGCCAGTTTGCCGGTTTGACGATAAGAGAGGCGCGACGTGCTATTGTCGAGGTCCTGGAGAAGCATGGACTGGTGCTGGCTCGCCAACCGGTGAGGCAATCGGTGCGTGTACACGAACGCTGCGATACGCCTGTTGAGTATATTGTGACGCGCCAGTGGTTTATTCGCGTGCTGGACTTCAAGCAGGCATTGCTTGATGCTGGGGAACAGATTACCTGGCATCCTGAGCATATGAAAGCGCGTTATCATGAATGGGTGGAGAACCTGGGCTGGGACTGGTGTATCTCGCGCCAGCGCTATTATGGTGTGACGTTTCCGGTATGGTATTGCACCGAGTGCGGTGCAGTTCTGCTGGCCGGTGAGGATCAATTGCCCGTAGACCCGGCGGAACAGCAACCGGCAAAAGCCTGTCCTTGTGGAAGCACATCCTTTATCCCTGAGGAGGATGTAATGGACACCTGGGCAACATCGTCCATGTCGCCGCAGATCGTTGGGCGCTGGTTGGAGGATAAGGAACTCTACGATAAGGTCTTTCCCATGTCGCTGCGCCCGCAGGCGCACGAGATCATTCGCACCTGGGCCTTCTATACTATCGTGAAGTCCTATCATGAGTTCGGGATATTACCGTGGAAGGAGATTGCCATTTCCGGCTGGGGTATTGCCGGAGAGGGCGCCGGTAAGATCAGCAAAAGTCGTGGCGGCGGGCCGATGCCCCCAATGGAGATGATCGAGAAGTACTCAGCGGACGCGGTACGTTACTGGGCCGCCAGCACGGGCTTTGGCAAGGACTCGATTATCAGTGAGGAGAAGATTTCCACCGGGGCCAAACTGGTCACGAAGCTGTGGAATGTGGCCCGCTTCAGCGAGCGTTTCCTGGCCGGGTATCAAGTACCGGCGGAACTGCCAGCCTTCACGCCAACGGATCGCTGGTTGCTTTCCCGCACGCAGCGGCTGATCCTGCGCGCGACAGAACTGATGAGTAACTACGATTACGCGGCTGCCAAAAGCGAGACGGAGAGCTTTTTCTGGCGCGAACTGGCAGACAACTACCTGGAAATGTCAAAGGAGCGCCTGTATGATGCATCCAATGAGATGCACGAGGGCGCACGCTATACACTCTATCACGTATTCCTGGCAGTCCTGAAGCTGTTTGCGCCGTTCCTGCCCTATATAACGGAGACGATCTACCAGGCGCTTTTCGCTACCAATGATGGAGCGAAATCTATTCACAATGCCCGCTGGCCGCAGGCGAATGAGACATTGATCGATGAGCAGGCTGAGGATGCCGGAGAATTGTTGGTAGAACTGGCGACTGCCATACGCCGCTATAAGAGCGAGGCGAGCATCTCGCTTGGCACGGAGTTGCAGCGTTTGCAACTGGCTACGGAGGATGCCGGTATAGCTACCATGTTGCGAGAGGCCAGGCCCGATATTAAAAGCGTGACGCGCGCCAGGGAGATCGAGGTGAGCCAGAGTCTTGATCCTGGCCTGGCGCCGGTAAAATCACAGGGTAAGGTTCGTGTCGCTTTGTATACTGAATAAAGAGGACACCCTGTAGGAATAGTACCTGGTGTCTGTCCTTCTCTGGATACGGGACAGGCACAGGCACTGTCCCTACGGGAGTATTTTGTCAAAGTCCATGTGCTGTCTCCTTTCTTCCAAAGATATTCGTACCATCTATGGAGACGGAAAATTCCTACTGTGTTACAAATTTCCGTCTCCACCAGTTTGCTTATCTGGAAGAGGAAAAAACTGTTTTGAGAGGAGAATAATAGCCTGGGTATTTGTGGAATAATAGGTATATATGTCACGTTGTCATTAATGCAGGTAGAAATACCTGCTCCTTCTCAAACAATCTTACCTGGTTCTCTTACCCCACCCATCAATATCCGCACTTTCTTGTGGTCTGATGGGTGAGAGATAGGGGCTGGGGAGTGAGGAAAATCTTTCACCCGGCTATTCTACATCAGGAGTTGAAATATGAATCAAGCAGCAGATGTTGGTCGCCGGGCCGTCTTTCATGAAAACGACCTGGTCATCTGGCATTATTCTCATGGCAATCGTTCTATCCCTGTTCCCGCCGTCGTGGTTCGCGAGGAACAGGATGGAGTGGTCATCAGGGCACGCATCGAGGGCAAAACCGAGGTGCTGCATGTTGATCCCAATCAGCTCGTTACCCGCTAGTTCATACCTACTGGAAGCGAGAGCAAATCGGCGCTTTTCCTACATATGCTGCTCATTCCGGCGCAACATATCGGGAGTGGCGCTATTTTTTTTATTTCGTAAACCTGCGCAACTCATTGTGCCCCCTGTGCTAAACTCGAGATGCGCTGGCAGGTACTCGAATGTGGGGAATCCCTTGTAGCTTACATAGGTGTAGGTTTTTGGTTAGTACTGACCCTGGGCGTGTCATTGTGAGTGCAGCGAAGAATCTGCGCCCGACCACAGATTCTTCGCTGCGCTCACAATGACATGCCCAGAACGGCAAGAAATCTACCTGTGTAAGGTCCCTTGTGGTCGCCGGCAAGTTTCGCCTGGTGAACTACATTGATTTTGAGTGTGCCTGCAAATGCCGGGAATGTGCCTGCTTTACCAGATTGATCGTTGAAGCCTCAACCTCATTTTGAGCTGTGGGCAGGCTGTGCAGTGCGACCGGAATCACCTCATCCATGCGCTCGACGGGTACAAATTGCAGCGCTTTGATGACCTCTTGCGGCACATCTACCAGGTCGTTCAAGTTGCGTTTGGGCAGGATGAACGTTTTAATGCCTGCACGGTGGGCTGCCAGCACCTTCTCCTTGATGCCGCCGACCGGTAACACCCTGCCGCGCAGTGTAATCTCACCCGTCATCGCCACATCGCGCCTCGCTGCCCGTTTTGTCAACGCCGAAATCAGCGCTGTTGCCATGGTAATCCCTGCTGATGGGCCGTCCTTGGGAATGGAACCCGCGGGCAAATGCAGGTGGATATCATACTTCTCGTAAAAACGGTTCTCCGCTCCAAGCTGCCCAGCTCGCGAGCGCGCATACGAGAGGGCCGCCTGCGCCGATTCCTTCATCACATCGCCAAGCTGGCCGGTCAGCGTCAGATTTCCCTTGCCTTCCATCAGTGTTGCCTCCACGGTCATTAAATCGCCGCCGGCGCTTGTCCATGCCACTCCTGTCGCAATTCCTGCCTCGTCCTCCTCTTCTGGCAGCCCATAATAATGCTTTTGCGGCCCCAGGTAGTCAGCAATTTTCTCCGGCGTGACTCTCGTCTTCGTGCGGCGGCCCTCGGCCACTTTGCGTGCCACCTTACGCATCACCGTTGCTATCTCACGTTCCAGATTGCGTACCCCGGCCTCGAATGTATAATCGCGAATGATGCGCTGCACCGCCTGGTCGCTGATTTCTACCCGCGAGGGCTTCAACCCATGTTCTTTCATCTGCTTCGGAACCAGGAACTGGCGCGCGATGTGCAATTTCTCTTCTTCCGTATACCCTGGCAGCTCGATCACCTCCAGGCGGTCGCGCAGGGCCGGGGGAACAGGGTGCAGCACATTCGCTGTCGTGAGAAACATGACCTTTGAAAGATCGTAGGGCACCTCCAGGTAGTGATCGGAAAAGGCGGAATTTTGCTCAGGATCGAGGACTTCCAATAGCGCGGCGGATGGATCGCCCCGGAAATCCGCGCCGATCTTATCGATCTCATCCAGCACAAACAGGGGATTGATCGTACCGGCCGTCTTCATCGTCTGGATAATACGACCGGGCAGCGCTCCCACATAGGTACGGCGATGCCCGCGAATCTCGGCCTCGTCATGGATGCCGCCTAAGGAGAGACGCACGAATTTACGATTGAGCGCTGCCGCGATTGAACGCCCAAGCGAGGTTTTGCCGACACCAGGAGGGCCAACGAAACATAGGATTGGGCTGCGCATCGTATCCGAAAGCTTACGTACAGCGATATACTCCAGTATGCGCTCCTTCACCTTCTCCAGCCCATAGTGGTTCTCGGCCAGGACGCTTGCCGCCGCCGCTATATCCAGCCGGTCAACGGTAGCATTATTCCAGGGAATGCTCACCAGCCAGTCCAGGTAGGTGCGAATGATCCCGCCATCAGGAGCCATGGAGGGCATGCTATTGAGCCGTTCCAGTTCTTTCAGCGCTCGCTCCTGCACCTCTTCGGGCATACCACAGCTCAGTATCTTCTCGCGCAACTCGGAGGTTTCGCGGAATGCGGGGTCTGTCTCGCCCAGTTCGCGCTGAATGGCCTTCAATTGCTCACGCAGGAAATATTCGCGTTGGGTTTTATCGACCTCTTGCTGCACCTGGTCATGAATATGATTTTCCAGTTCCAGAATGCTCAGTTCTTTCGAAAGGAGAATGCTCGTTTTCTGTAATCGTTCTTCGACGTTGAATGTTTCTAGAATAGTCTGGCGCGCCTTTAGAGGGGCATCAAGCGTTGAGACGATAAAATCCGCCAACCACCCGGGTGAATCGATATTCATGGCGGTGATAGTTGCCTCATCAGAAAGATTATTGCTGAGCCTGACGCATTTTTCGTACAGCGCCCGTACTGCTCGCACCAGGGCTTCAAGCCCCAAAGTATATTCTACCTCGTCGAGTACAACTTCAGCGCGCACATACATAGATGACTTTTTTGGCAAATTTTCAAGGCGGCGCAAACGACGCTGCCCATGAATAAGTATACTTGTCGTGCCATCGGGCATTTTCAGCATGCGGTCGATCACTGCCTCGACTCCAACATCGTACAGGTCTTCAGGATCGGGGTCTTCTTGTTCCTCGTCCAATTGCATGGCAACAAAGAGCGTGCGCTTCTTCCTCATGGCCTCTTCGATGGCTTTGATTGATTGTGCGCGCCCTACAAATAAAGGCGTCACGACATTTGGAAACAGCACCGTATTGCGAATTGGTAGCAGGGGAAGTTCCACCACCTCTCTATGCTTCTCGGGCGCTATACGACCAGCGCCTGGCGCCTGTCCTATATGCCCCAGGGTGTCCGTGTTTTGATCAGTTTTCTCGAGAGATGTGATTTCAGCGATTGCTTGTGGCGTTTTCTTCCTGGCCATTTATGCGCCTCTTATGTGTGTGTCCGATTGATTAGTATTTCGATATCACTCTTAATAACGATACACTCCAACAAAGATTACAACGTCGTCTAACCATTATACAACTCTGCCGCACCCCCTGATGAATTTTCCAACCAAATGGGGGAATGCGATGGGGCACAGGGACAGGCCACTGTCCCTACAGGGCTTCTTTGTTTGCGATAGTTTCTCGCAGTATCTCAGCCTTTTCAAATCTCCCCAGTTTCATGTATGCCTCATACTCATATTCCAGCGCTAGCACCGGAATCATCATACCCCGGAACTCTACGAACCGTTTGTACTGCTCCAGGTCTACCGGTTTCTCCCAGGTGCCATCTGCCAACCGCTTCTGAACGTCCCCCATAATCTCAACTTTGATACCATAGATACAAAGCTCTCCAAAGTGGGACCGTATCTTTTCCGTGGTCGAGAACTTTACCTTGCGCACAACATACTTCGAAAGATATTGTTCAATTGCCAATGCCCCTGGCAGATCTGCCTGTAGATCGATATCATTGGGGATGACAGGCACTCCCTGGAGCGCGAAACTGCAACTGCCCGTCACTACCCAGTTCACGGGTTTATCTTGTAACGTGCTAGAGATTCTACGCAAAACTTTGAAATAGCTCATATCAAGCATTTGCCCACCTCTCAAAGAGTATGTTCTATCTACGGCCTGAATCCAGCGCCTGGTGCCTGTCCTCCAAAGAGAGCCAGCAATCTTCTTTGCTCATCAGAAAGTAGCAAGCGCGTATTTCTTTGCACGGGGAATATTTCGGCGCGATCCCATAGTTGTCCAATAACGCTGGTTCTCGTGCCTATTTGAACGCCGCGTTCCCGTAATGCCGCCAGCAATTCCTTTGCATCGAAAAGGAAAACGGACTCAATAATCCAGGGAGTAACATAGCCGTGCGGCATGCCCGGCACAGGTTTTGGCCCGGCGAAGACCAGATAATAATCAGGCGAAGGGTCTGTTTTAAGGCTTAAGTCTCCATCGCGCCTGAGATGCCATTGTACATCAACACTCTTTCCCACGAGTGGTTCCTGCGCGAATATGCCGGCAAATTCCTTATGAGTAGCAGATTCTATAAGCGTAATGCCAAAAATAGTGGACGCAATGTAATCACCCACCGAACCAATATTTACCGGATGTTCAATGAGATGGGCAATATTATTCTCAACAGTATTTCTTGATCTGATTAGCTCAGCAAGCCGGGGCAAGTTATGCATATCTGATGCTCCTCCAATCGGAAATATGGCTGGGGATAAGCGACACTTCTACTTTATTTTATCATTTGTGTCAATAAGCCCTGCTATTGAGGGACGCTATTTCCTTGCATGCGATCTTTTCAACCCTTGCTTTGCAGGTAGGCACGAAGCCGTGAGCAGAGCGCGGCTATCTCTTGTGGACCTCCATGTGGTGCATCAGGCCACTCGTCGGTGCGGACGCCCCAGTATTCGCGGGGAGTGCCAGGATAGCGCGGTACGAGATGGATATGCAGGTGTGGTACATGATGCCCCAGCACCCATTCATAAATATGCTCCGCCCCCTCCGAATCTCTCAATGCACGACTGAGCCGCGTTACCATCAAACCTATTGCCTGTGCCTCCTGATCTGTTAGATCGGCCAGGCCCGCTACATGCCGCTTCGGTTCGACCATCAAGTAGCCGAGATAGGTATTTTGGTTGTCGTGGAGCAGATAAAGATGCCCTACGTAGAGCATATCGTCTTCATATATTGCTTGCCCAGGTATGTCGATTTCTCCCCGGTGCTTGCGGCATACAAAGCAATCATTGGTTTGATTCTGTGTACTCATGATGCTGAACCTCCATATGTACTAAACGATTTACGTGTACTTGACAAGAGCCTTGACCGGCGAAATGGTACCCATTGCCAGTTGTTCAAACGTGTCTGCCAGCTTATTTTTCGTCGTGATGCAATCAAAGAGCTTTTCCAGATGGTGCGTATGTGCTTGCAATACCTCTTTCATCTCGTTTGTAGAATCGCTTGCGTGGTCTTAAAATGCAGTTTCGCGACTTCCGTCAATATATCTTTGCCGGATTCTGCCGCAAGCTCACGCCCAACTGCTATAATTGCCGGGTCTGAAGCTCCTTTCGGTAGTACCTTACCTACGCGTCTCGATAATTGCTCCAACTGCTGCACAAATTTGGCGCGTGCCAGGATGGAGGCAGCTGCCACGGCAATATCTTCCTCGGCCCGGGGACGTTGCACGATAGTAATCGAACGTCCCTTTTCCCTCAACGCCTGGAGTATATATGATTCGTCACCGAACTGGTCAATTACGGCAAGCTTACCGGGTACTTTCTCCAGCATCTGTTCCAGGGTCCAGGCATGCCCCCATGCCAGCAGGCGATTCAAATGTTGGATTTTATTGTACAACTCGTTATAGCGTTTCGGCTCAATCGGCACCACGAAATGCGGACAGAGCGTCTGAATCCCTTCGGCCAGCGCCAGGATACGCGAATCGGTCAGCAGCTTGCTATCACGTACCCCCAGCGCCAGCAATCGCTCTTCTGTTCGCTCATCGACATAGACTGCCCCAATTACCAGCGGCCCAAAATAATCGCCCTTACCCGATTCGTCCAGCCCGATGCGCGGTCTGCCTGCAGTGTTTATGACAGGTGGAGATGCTATTGAAGGAGCTTCGAGAAAAGATAGTTGCGTACCTATTGGTTCTGCTGGCCGGTCTAAGAACGTTCTTCTTGCATTCCACCATGCTTGAATTTGCGAGCGTAACTCTCCTTCTTTGCCCTGAATAAGCGCCTTGCCACTTTTATAAAAGGCAGCCACGACTCTAGCTCTGCCATCAGTTACTGCTATCTGATAACCGGATTGAACCTCTTTTTCTTCGACGATTGTCCATCCGTTTTCCTGAATAAGTTCTCGGAAAGCATCGATATTCACCTGCAACTTAGGCTCTACCATGAAATTCTGTCTCCGTTTAGTTTTAAATCATATTGCCCTTATTATAGTATTTTACGCGCACTATGTCAGCAGGGAGAACAAAAGATTCCTACTCATCTCTGCCCACTTTCTGAGGAATCGCCGGGGAGGATGAGAGAATTTTACAAGAGTACTCCTTGTAATCCTCACGTAAATCGATGTACAATTTCAATACACTAGCCAGAAAGGAACGGCTCATGTTCGCTCACTATTGACGCTGACACGCTTCGCAACATAGATACACTCGACTGCACCTCGTTTGCAGGTTCGTAGGTAGGTTTTTTTGTCGTTATTTTGCCCCGGCTTTCTGGCATTATTTTGTCTATCATTTCCTTCCTTCGATTCGTGCGCCGCCGTCTCCTCACGGCATCGCTCAAGGGGTACAAAGGCTTTCATTCCATGGGTTACCAGTATCCTGCTGGTCGTATCCCTGCTCAAATACCCCCTGATGCTCATATTACATCGCTTGTTGCTTTTGCTAAAAATCAATCGCATACTAGAGGAGACAAAATTGTTCATTATTCCTGATAACTTTGCGCGCTTCATGATAGAGCTGTTTGGAGAAGAAGGCCGCTCCTGGCTCGACCGTTTGCCTGCTATCCTTGCCGCCTGCGAGGAGCGTTGGAATATGAAAATAGGCGCTCCGGTTGGCAACCTCTCATTCAATTATGTGGCCCCGGCTGTTCTGGCCGGTGGCACTGAGGTCATGCTGAAAGTAGGTCTGACCGACGAGTTCCCGTCGCAGCCGGAGGCATTGCGCCACTTCGATGGGCATGGCATGGTGCAGCTACTGGCCTATGATGAGCATGATGCCGCAATGCTCATGGAGCGTCTGAAGCCTGGTACATCACTGCGCCTGGTAGAGGATGATGAGGCTGCGATTTCGGCGGCGGCAGAGGTCATGCGCAAGATAGGGCGTCCCCTGCCACCGCAACATTATCCTTTTCCCACTATCAATGATTGGGGAAAGGGCTTTACCCGGCTGCGCAAACTATATGACGGAGGAACCGGTCCAATCCCTTCTGCCAGGTTTGATAAGGCGGAGCAGCTTTATGCTGAATTGAGCGCTTCTATGGATGAACCTGTGCTGCTGCATGGCGACCTGCACCAGGATAATATCCTGTCCGCCGAGCGCGAACCCTGGCTGGCGGTCGATCCCAAGGGATTGATCGGCGAGCCTGCCTATGAGACGGGCGCTATCTTGCGCAATTTCTGGCCGGACATCCTCGCCATTCCCGACCCGGTATCACTCATGAAACGCCGCATAGACCAGCTTTCGGCGGAATTAGGCTTTGACCGCGAGCGCATTTATAACTGGGGCTTTGCTCAGGCTGTGCTTTCAGTGATCTGGGGTGTCGAAGATACGGGTAGGGCCGAAGACGAGGGACTTTTCTTCGTCGAGGTGCTTAACGCCATTCAGATGAAGTAATACAGGCTTCAATGCTTTACCGTAATCGCGATGTTTCACAGACTATGAACAAACAGTTACCCCTCTGATCCACCGTATAGAGGGGTAACTGTTTCAGAATTTTTTATTGCCCATATGCGATACTCACTCCTGGTGCGGCTTCTTGATCATAGAGATGCCGAAAGCTCATCCTCAAGTACTCTGTAAAATTTCTCCGCTGCATACCTTTCACGCCATGGTTCATGCCCGCATTTCTCCAGCAAGATCATGCGGAAATCCTTCAATCTGGTAGTGAGTGGTTCCTGGACGCCTGCTGCCGGATGTGGGTCGCAGTCACCGTGGATGGCCACGACCGGGCAGGTAATCTGCTCTGCCAGTTTGAGCAGTTCTCCAGTGCTTCGCAATTCGGCGGCCTCTGGCCAGACACCCTGGTACACTTCAGCCGGATCAGCGATAAAATCAGGGCTTGTAGCATCAATTGGTCCCTCAATAAGGTCGTAGGAATCGGACTTGTCTCCAAGCTGGCCCAGGCGTGCGAAGAAAGCATCTTTTTCAGGGACATCCGCCTTCTCCAGCAGTTCAACAAGCTGGCGATATTCTTCTTGCTCTTCCTGACTGAGTCTTCTGAGACGGTTTTTCGTGATCAATGGGACATAACGCTCTTCAAACGGGCCGCTGCCCACAAGAATCAATTTGCGTACCAGCGCGGGGTATCTGGCAGTAACGATATAGCTTAGCCAGGCTCCCCAGGAGTGGCCGATCAGTATAATGGGTGTCATGGCATTTTGTTCGATGAACTGACGTAATTCCTCCACCTGTCCATTAAGTGTTTTAGCAGTCTGGAGCGGTTCCAGGACGCCTCTTGCCTCCCCTAGTTTTCGAGCAACTGGCGCCACTGAGCCAGCGACTCCCGGCCCCCCATGAATGATGGCCACACGGTAAGGAGCATTTCCATACTCCCTGAAGGTTTCCAACTGTGCTTTCTTCCTTTACAAAGGCGTGGAATCTGGTGACTGCAAGAATCGCCAGTACCTTTCCAATGATAAAGCAACGGCGCTCAATTCTCAACTACTGATACTTTAGAACGTAAATCCTAAAATAGCAATAGGATTTTTACATAAAAGTCCTCGTTCTCTTGCAAACCTCTTCATCACATGGTATTCTTTCGTACATATGATCTATGTTACAACAGATCATGTGGGGAGAGAGTTTATGGCTCAGGAAGTAAGCAGTACACCGCAGCAAGGGGCATTGCTGCGGCGCGCGCACGAATTGCTGGAGGGCATCGGGCAGCCTGTATCCGAGGATCTCCTGCTGCAACATCTCTTTGGCGTTGGCGAGGGGATAGCCCACAATGCCATATGGCCAACATTATTGCGTCGAACCCTCGAAAGTTCTACACTTTTTGAACAAATCGATGGACAGCAGTGGTCGCTCGTTGCCTGGCGCAGCACCCAGCAATCGCTCAAAGAAATCGACTTTGTTGTACTGGATACTGAAACGACGGGGCTGCGTCCCGGGCATCACCGCGTAATCGAAATTGCCGGTATTCGGATGCGATACGGTGAAGTGACGGGTTCATTCCAGAGCCTGGTCAACCCGGGTACTCGCCTACCCGGGTTTATCGTCCAGTTCACGGGCATTACGCAGGAGATGGTCGAGAAAGCCCCCAAAGCCCACGAAGTTCTCCCCGACTTCCTGCATTTTATCGATGGTGCCATCCTCGTCGGCCATAATATCGGCTTTGATATCGGTTTCCTCAGCTACGAAGCGCGATTGCTCGGCTACGATTTTCCCATCGATGGCCTGGATACCATTCCCCTGGCGCGACGATTTCTCCCCGGCCTGCGGCGTTTCAAGCTCGATTATGTCGCCGACCACCTCAAGATTCCTACCCAGAATCGTCACCGCGCCCTGGGTGACGCCAGGGTAACAGCCGCCATCTTTTTGAAACTGCTCGAACTGGCCCAACAGCAGGGTATTCTGACGCTTGGACACCTGCGCCGTCGCCTGCAATTGCCCGTCGCCTGGAGCGGAGATATCACCGAGGCCTCCACGACCCGGCAGATGGAACATATGCGCGCCGATGGTCGCATATCCAGGCAGTCCGACGTGATCCGGCCAACAGGAACGCTTTTCCTGAATCCAGCATGGAAACGTGACTTTCCGACCAGACCTGGCGTCTACCTGATGAAGGACGCAAATGGGCAGGTTATCTACGTCGGCAAGGCCAAGTGCCTCAAAGATCGCCTGGCATCATACTACAACCAGCCTCTTGGCTATACACGCAAGATGGATGGCCTGTTGCAAAACGTGAAGGAGATCGAAACGCGCGTGCTTGGCTCCGAACTGGAAGCCTTGCTCGTTGAATCGCAACTCATCAAACAATTACAGCCCACCTACAATGTGCAGCTGCGTAACTACGAACTCTATCCATTTATCAAAATCGACATCCAGCATCCTTTTCCTCGCGTTTATGCCACGCGCGAGGTAGCCGCCGATGGCGCTCGATACTTTGGTCCATTCCGCAGCCGGCGCATCGTCGATCTCACCATCGAACTGGTACAGAAAGTCTTTCCTATTCGCACCTGTACCCGTTCCCTGCCGCCGCAGGCCAAACCATCCGATCCATGTTTACGCCTGCATCTTAATCGTTGCCCAGGCCCCTGCCGGGGCGAGGCCGATTCATCCGCGTACCGCCAGATGATTGAGGAGGTCTGTGCCTTCCTGGGTGGAGAACGCGAAGACCTGCTTGACCGGTTGCGCCGTCAAATGCTCGAAGCCTCCCAGCAACTAAATTTTGAACGCGCTGCCTGGCTGCGCGATACTATCCGCAGCGCCGACGAAGTATTGATCGGCCAGCGCCTCATCACGGGGGCAGTCGAGGCCAACAACCTCTTCATCGTCTATCCATCCGCGCAAGAAGGATATAACGAACTCTTCCTTATTCGTCATGGGCGCCTGGTAGAGCAACGCTGCGTCCCTCATGAACCCGATTCGATGAAACTTGCCGTTCGCGAACTCCTGCACCTCGCCGCCTCACTTGGCGACCCTCCCAGCATCGTCGGCAAGGCCGAAGTTGACCAGATCAATATCATCAGCCGCTGGATACATCATCACAGCAATGACCGGGCCTTCTTCCCATTCCAGCAGGCTCTCACCGATGAGAATGAGGCACGGTTGCTGGCGCAGCGCATCTGGATTGAGATTGACGCGGTACGGACGTTGCCGAGCGAAATGGGTGAAGAGGAGCCGCTTGATACGTTGTAACATACAGAGAGATTGTGGTACACTCTGTCCACATAACTGACGGGATGGTGCGGGATTGGCCGCAACGACTTGCGTGAAGGAGACGCTCCACTATGTTGCTTTCTGATAAACGTATTCTGGAAGAATTGAAAAACGGCAATATCGTCATTGAACCATTTGACCCGCGCCAGTTGGGAACCAACTCCTACGACTGTCGTATGGGCGAATGGTATTACCAGGGTGATGCCAATGTAGAGGTGATGCACCTGGATAATCCAGACGAAATTCGCCGTTATTGGGGCGAGCCACGTAGGGCGAGAGATGGGAAAGTTGCTATACGTGCGGGTACCACCATTCTGGCTCATACCCAGGAAATTATTGGAGGGCATAATGGATACCTCGCAAAGATGTACTCGCGCAGCACTGTCGCCAGGTCGGGCCTATCGGTATGTCGCTGCGCAGGTGTTGGCGACGTTGGCTATATCAGCCGCTGGACGATGGAGATCAGCAATCATACCCAGACCACCATCTGGGTACCTGTCGGATTTCGTATCTGCCAGCTCACCTTCGAGTATGTGGGTGAAACGTTAAAGGAATACACGGGCAAATACGGTAGAGCCAACCATGAATGGACGCCAGAGGATATGCTGCCCAAACCCCACTTCGATTGGGATTATGATGTCTATCGCACGGATAAAGGGATGCGTGTGTGAGGAAGGGGTCTCTTGTATCATTTGAGGGCCTGGACGGTGCCGGAAAAACCACACAGATGGCATTGTTGGAGCAATGGCTTCAGTCTCAACAAATACCATATGTGCGTACGCGCGAGCCGGGGGGAACGCCGCTCGGCATCGAACTGCGGCAATTGTTGCTGCATCGCCCTGACCTGCAGATCATGCCGCTAGCTGAGGCCTTTCTGTTCCAGGCCGATCGCGCGCAGCACTTCGCTCAACTTGTCCTGCCAGCCCTTGCTGAAGGCAAACTTGTTATCACTGATCGCTGCTTCGATGCCAGCATCGCTTATCAGGGCTATGCTCGTGGCGTTGGCATGGAGCTGGTTGAGCGTCTTTCAATGATGGCAACACAAGGGCATGTGCCTGATCTCACTATCCTGCTTGACCTCGATCCCTCTCAGGTACATGTAAGAACGGATAGCTCACAGGCCGAAAATAGAGACCGTGAAGAGCAAACACGATTCGATGTTGAGCCTGAAGATTTTCACCAGCGTGTGCAGGAAGGCTTTCGCATACTTGCGCGCAAATACCCCGAACGTATCAAAGTAGTAGATGCCTCGAATACGCCAGAAGAGATTCACCAGGAGATAGTAGCATTAGTGAAGCAATTGTTAGAATCCTAAAATTCCTCTAACCTTTTCTTCCTCTTCATGGCGTCGAAATACCCTGGTTCCAGTTCCAATGCTCGATGAACGGCCGCCAGTGCCTCCTCTTTCTGACCCAGAATTCCCAACACCCAGGCTTTCCCATCCCATGCTGCTGCATACCGGTCATCGAGTTCGAGTGTGCGATCAAAAGCCGCCAGCGCCTCAGCATAGCGCCCCAACATTCCCAGGTATGTTCCCCTGGCGTACCATGCTTCTTTACTTGTTTCATCCAAAGCCAGGGCTCGTTCTACTGCCGCCAGCGCCTCAGTATAGCGAATTGCCCCTGATAACTGCTGGCTGTACTCCAGCCAGAATTTTGCGCGTCTCTTGTCCTCTTCAGATATCATCGGTTCTCCATTCTGGGGCGCGACCATGCGGTTGAACGAAATATAGTGGGAATCCACGTAGCCGATGAATCGGCGCTGGGCGCGATGAATCGGCCCCTACAGCTGCGACGGGGTCGATTCATGGCTTCCCTGATTATTGCGTTCAAGTGCATCATCTGGCCCCTACAATCTCATTTCGCCTGTTTGCGTTCCCATGCCGCCAAAACCTGCTGGTACGCTTCCCAGGTATCCACGTCGTAGTTTGCCATGGCATCGCTTATTTCGACCAGTTCCACCTCTTTCTTATGGTTTTCGACTACTTTGCGTCCGCCTTCGTCACCCTCAATCTGCAGTAGTTCGGGGAACAGGCTCCTGTCGAACAGCACCGGGCTGCCGCGTTTCCCATCATAAACCGGCGCGACGATGCGTTTTCCTGTCCTGCGATAGATGGTAATTAAACTATCGATTACTTGCTGGGTCAACAAAGGCTGATCTCCGAGTACGACGAGGGCGCTATCAACGAAGTAATTCCTCTCGCCTTTCGTATAGCCATTAGCAGTGAGCATCTGTATACCCAGGCGCATCGATGTACTCATTCCTTGCAGGTAGTCGGGATTTTCGATGAGCATGATGTCCTGTGGGATGCTGCCGGGGAAGATAGTCGTTCGAACCTGTTCTGCCTGGTGTCCCAATACAATTACCGCCGGGCGGGCCTGCGATGCCAATACTGCATCTATAACATGCGCCAGTACTGGCCGATTATGTAAGGGTAGCAACAGTTTGTGCCGTCCGCCCCCCATGCGGCTGGAGCTACCGGCAGCCAGAATAATGGCCGCTGTGGAAACAGAAAGTTGCATTTCATTTTCTCTTACAGTTGTGCTTAGATTACATCGTCGATGATGTTATAATACAGCAGGTGCTTTGTAATCACCAGAAGATGTGCAGGCTTAATAGCTTTCTATCTTATCCCACCCTGCTTGCCTGAAGTGCAGGCAAGCAGAATAGATAGCGCGATCCTGGTCCAGGAGAACATCGTATCATGCTCGATACTCAACAAGTCAATACCGGTAACATTGAAAAATTGGATGCTGAAACGCAGGCTAAATATGACCATTTACAGGCAATATTACGCGACATGGAATCCGTGCTGGTCGCCTATTCGGGTGGAGTCGATAGCGCCCTGCTGTTGAAAGTGGCCCATGATGTGCTTGGCCCGCGTGCCCTTGGAGCCATCGCCTCTTCCCCCGCTTATGCCGATGAAGAGACTGCTCAGGCTATCGCAGTCGCGGAGGAGATGGGCGTTCCATTGATTATGCTGGAGACGCACGAACTTGAAGATGAGCGCTATGTCAAAAATGATTTCAATCGCTGCTACTTCTGCAAAACAGAATTGTTTTCCCAACTAGTACCGCTAGCTCAGCAGCATCATTTGCTCCATATCGCCTATGGGATTAACAAGGACGATGACGGTGATTTTCGCCCCGGGCAGCGCGCCGCGCGTGAATTCAGTGTGCGCGGCCCGTTGAAGGAGGCTGGTATGGGCAAACGCGAGATACGCGCGGTAGCCCGTATGCTCAATGTGCCTGTATGGGATAAACCGGCCATGGCCTGCTTCTCCTCGCGCATTCCTTATGGCAGTAAAGTCGATGTAGCCTCGTTACAGATGATTTATAAGGCGGAAAAGCTGCTGCGCGAGCTGGGGTTTCGCCAGGTACGTGTGCGGCACCATGACAAACTGGCGCGTATTGAGGTCGAGCGGACAGAGATTCCGCGTTTGATCGAGGATGAAATGAGTCGCGTCGTCACGGATGGATTGCGCAAGATAGGCTATACCTATGTTACCGTTGACCTCCTGGGCTATCGTACCGGCAGTATGAACGAAGGATTTTTTAAGAGGAAGAGATGAGAAATGATGCCGGAGCGTACCATTTACCTTGACCATGCCGCCACCACCGCGCTCGATGCGCGCGTGCTGGACGCTATGATACCCTATCTGACGACCGAATATGGCAATGCCAGCAGCATCTATACGCTCGGTCGTCATGCCATGCAAGCCATCGACGGCGCGCGCGAGCAGGTGGCCGAAATCCTGAATTGTCGTCCCACTGAGATCACCTTTACGGGCTGCGGTTCCGAATCCGATAACCTGGCGATCAAGGGTATGGCCTTTGCCTCGCAGAAAAAGGGCAACCATATCATCACGTCGTCGATAGAGCACCATGCCGTACTGCATACATGCCAGTACCTGGAGCGTTTTGGCTTCAAAACCACCTATCTTCCGGTTGATGGCTATGGCCGCGTGAACCCTGATGATGTCGAGCGTGCCATTACCGATCAAACGATACTCGTCTCGATCATGTATGCCAACAACGAGGTGGGAACCATCGAGCCAATCGCGGAAATTGGTCGCATCTGCCGTGCCAGGAAGTTAGCGTTCCATGTTGATGCAGTGCAGGCAGGCGGATCGCTGCCTATCGATGTCGCCGCGCTCAACGTTGACCTGCTCTCGCTCTCGGCTCATAAATTCTATGGCCCCAAGGGAATAGGTATCCTTTATGCCCGCCAGGGAATGCGCATCCTGCCACAGATGCAGGGTGGCTCGCAGGAGCGTGGCAAGCGTGCCGGTACGGAGAATGTCGCCGGGATCGTGGGAGCGGCAACGGCCTTACGCCTGGCCTATGAAGACCTGCCACAAGTCCAACCACGTATCCAGGCTCTGAGAGATCGCCTGATTGCAGGCGTTTTAACCATTCCTAGAAGCCAGTTGACGGGGCATCCAATCGAGCGCTTGCCAAACAATGCGAGCTTTGTCTTTGAGGGCGTTGAGGGCGAATCTATCCTGCTCAGCCTTGACCTGCTCGGCATCGCAGCCTCGACCGGTTCGGCCTGCACTTCAGGTTCAGTTGACCCTTCACACGTGCTGCTGGCTATGGGCCTACCCGTCGAACTGGCACATGGCAGCCTGCGCCTGACCGTGGGTAAAGGTAATACTGAGGAAGACGTGGAGACAATCCTTTCCGCGCTGCCGGGGATTATCGAGAAATTACGCGAACTGCGTTGAGCAGAGATTATTCTAGCTCGACGGTAACTTTGATAGGCTCTTCGCCCTCCTCAGCGTGCCGGATGGTGATATCCGCAGTAAGGTTGAGCGCGTCAAGCAATTCTATCAATGTGTTGAGCGTAGGATCCGAGTATTGGCTGGTCGCCGGATCGACCCTGGCTCATTGTCAAGTAGTCCTTTTTTGTGCTACATTGAAAGGTAGATACAGGCAATCATCAGCATTGGCTATGCTTTTGCTATGAATCTTATTCGCTACTATATGCCACAGCCGGTGGGGAACAGGCAACAAGGATGTTGCAGTCCTTTCGCTCCCGCCTTTGCCAGAGAGAAGGAGTAAATTATTCATGGATACGCTCAAACGTGAGGTGCTGTCGGAGCGCGTACGATCGGTGAAGCCTTCGGGTATTCGTAAATTTTTTGACATCATCAATACAATGCCTGATGTCATTTCGTTAGGAGTGGGTGAGCCGGATTTTGTCACGCCAGAGCATATCCGCCAGGCAGGTATCCGCTCCATCGAGCTGGGACATACCCGCTATACATCTAATTATGGCATCCTTGAGTTGAGAGAAGAGATCGCACGTATGCTGAATCGCCGCTATGGGCTGACCTACGACCCGGCGACAGAAATTCTGGTCACGGTTGGTGTCAGCGAGGGCGTTGACCTGACAATGCGCACGCTTATTGACCCCGGCGATGAGGTGATTTCTCCTGATCCTGGCTATGTCGCCTATGAAGCCGATATCATCTTCGCGGGGGGAGTTCCTGTTCCCGTTCCAACCTATGCCAAATACAATTTTGGTGTGCGCGCCTCCGAGATAGCCGCCGCCATTACGCCGCGCACAAAAGTGATCTTGCTCGGCAATCCCAATAATCCCACCGGCGCGGTCGTGCCCCGTGAGGAACTGGAAGGGATTGCCCAGCTTGCCATTGAGCATGATTTGATTGTAGCCGTTGACGAGGTATACAGCCGTCTCGTCTATGGAACGGAGCATATCAGTATTGCGGCTCTGCCTGGTATGCGCGACCGCACCGTCCTGCTGGATGGCTTCTCGAAGGCCTATGCGATGACCGGGTGGCGCATTGGTTACGTTGCCGCGGCGAAGTACATCCTGGAGGCTATGCTTAAAATTCACCAGTACGCGATCATGTGCGCCGGTACTGCACCCCAGGAGGCAGCTCTAGAGGCGCTACGTCATGGCGAGGCCGATGTGCAGGAGATGCATGATTCTTATGCTCGTCGTCGCCGTATGTTCGTCGATGGCCTTAACCGCATTGGTCTGCCGACCTGCGAGCCACACGGCGCTTTCTATGCCTTTCCCTCTATCGCCGGTACGGGCCTGTCGGATGAGGAATTCGCCGAAAGACTGCTTTTTGAGGAGAAAGTAGCTGTGGTTCCAGGCAGTTCTTTTGGAGCAGCTGGCAAGGGATATGTACGCTGCACCTACTGTACCGCCTACGACCAGCTCGAAGAGGCCCTGGTGCGCATGGAGCGCTTCCTGAAGAAGCTGTAGAAGTGTTGAGGAAGAAGTTGAGCGGCGCTTCGCGGAGCGCCGCTCAACTTCTTCCTCAACACTTCACCTCAACACCCTATTATTCTACTCCGCGATAGGATCCCAGCGCACACCGCCCCTATCGCGCTTCAACTCGAACAGGTTGGGCTGGCGCAATGCCCAGGCGGTATAGTCCCACAACTCGCCTGCATCTTCGCCGCGTGGCACGTTCTGGATAATTGGTCCGTAGAAGCCAACATGCGAGCCTTCTATCGCTATGGTCGGTACACCGAAAGCGCGGTAGCGTTGTACGGCTTCCTCGTGGTCAGCAAGCACATCCTGAATTGTGCTATCATCGGCCAGGGCTGCATCGACAATTCCCGGGTCCAGGTCTGCCTGTTTCGCAGCCGCCCGGATTACATCCAGCTCTTTAATGTTCTCCCCGTGTCCATGCCGGGCCGCTCCTAATGTTAAATAGAGTCGCTCGACCGCGTCGTTACCATACTGGCGGCGTGCCAGCGCCAGGGTGCGCTCGGCTGCCCATGTGCCGTCCTTCTGATAATCTGGCGTCACACCCTCCTTGCGGTTCACCACTTCGAGGCTGAAGAATCGCCAGGTGATGTCAAGTGGGCGAATCTTGCGCGCTTCGCGAATCCATAAAAATGTGCGCCATGCCAACGGGCAGGCGGGGTCAAAATGGAAATGAATACGAACCGGTGTTGTTGCTTCTGGTAATGGCATTGAAGTAAAGACTCCTCTTTTTGATTGTGTGAGTGACTATCGTCTTACTCACTTCACAAAATGAAGTAACATACATATCATACGTCGCGTTAAGAAGGGATGTCAAGGCAGGGAGGTTATCCATAAGGCTACGACTCGTTAAGAATTATGTCGAAATCTAAAAGGGATAATATGTTGCAAAAAGGACAAACGAGCATGTCCCGAATCAGGTGGCACCAGAAAATCATAGTAAGCAGACGCCGGAGAATACTGCTTGTAGCAGGTGCAATCTTTTCAATCTTGATGCTTGTGGCAATGCTGGTATCAGCATGTGGCAACGGTTCCGCCAAACATAATACCGGTACTGGCGCCACATCAAGTTCAAGCCCGAGTGCTGTTGCCGGTCAAGGATACTGGCATACAAATGGTTCCCAGATTCTTGATGCCAGTAACAGGCCTGTACGCATCGCCGGAATTAACTGGTTCGGTTTTGAAACGCCTACGTATAGCCCGCATGGCCTCTGGGCGCGTAATTATAGAAGCATGCTGGATCAGATAAAGAGCCTGGGCTATAATACGCTCCGTTTGCCCTATTCCAATCAACTCTTTGACCCAGGAAGCGCTCCCAATAGCATTAACTATACCCTCAATCCTGATCTGCGAGGATTAAGCAGCTTGCAATTGATGGATAAAATTATCGATTACGCCGGCAAGATTGGCTTGCGCATCATCCTCGACCAGCATCGCCCCGACTCGAGTGCGCAATCGCCGCTCTGGTATACCGCAGCCTATCCAGAGTCGCGCTGGATTTCCGACTGGCGCATGCTTGCCAATCACTATAAAGGCAATCCGATGGTTATCGGCGCGGACCTGCATAATGAGCCGTATAATCCGGCCTGCTGGGGCTGTGGCAATCCCGCGCTCGATTGGCGATTGGCGGCAGAAAGAGCGGGAAATGCCATACTGGCCGTGAATTCCAACTGGCTCATTTTTGTGGAAGGCGTTGATTGTTATGAGCCGGGTGGATCGACCGCCCAAGCAGGCTGTTATGAATGGGGCAGCAATTTAGAGGGAGTAGCTACCTATCCCATCGTACTGAACGTACCCCATCGCCTGGTCTATTCTGTGCATGAGTATCCTTCGAGCGTTGCTCTCCATCCCTGGTTCAACGTTTCCAATTACCCCAATAATTTGCCCGGCGTGTGGGATGTTCATTGGGGCTATATCTACAAAAAGGGCATTGCGCCTGTGTGGGTAGGCGAATTCGGCACAAAATTGCAGGTGAATTCAGATAAAGAATGGCTGGCCGAGTTTGTTCATTACCTCGGCACCGGCTCCCATGGTATCAACTGGACATTCTGGTGCTGGAATCCCGATTCCGGCGATACGGGCGGCATCTTGAACAACGATTGGAAGACCATCAATACGGTCAAGGAATCGTATCTGACCGGTATTATGTTCCGGTTGAGTGCTACCTCAGCCGCCTCAACAACTCCATCCTGAAATACAACGCTGTATATACCGGTGCCGGAAACTTGCAGTCAACGAGCTGCTCATTCACGGGCCAGAAGGCGATTGTATTACAAACGAAATCTGATCAGGCCTGGTAGGTAAAAGGAGCGTATCGTCTCCGGGAATTTGAATAGATACCTTGTCGATTCCTGGCTTATTTGTCAGTGTTTCCAGAGCTACTTGCTTACTTTTCCCTTCGATAAGCTGTGCGAGTTGTTGTTCCTGTGCTGTGTTGAACTGGTACACCCATAAACCCGCGGCGCTCACCTGTATGCTTATCGTTCCATTACCCGGATTTGACAGCGTCGCATTTATGAAAGTTGTCTTGATTGTTCCTACTAGTGCATAACCCGGACCGGGCTTGGACGCAGCCTGGGCTTTGAGTAGTGCTACAGCCATAGCAATCGCTCCGGTGTAATCGTAGACCTCACCAGAGCATGTGAAATGCACCGTTACGGTGACGTTCGATGCTCTATCACCCGCCTGATGATTGGAGACAATGTTTGGTTTACATTGCGGAGTGCTGACCATACGTTGATTCGACTGGATTTGCGGTTGCAGCACTTGCTGTGGATCAGGTGAGTTTGCGTTAATCAACGTAGTAGCGGCGTTATTGATATCGCTCTGCTGCACGGCAGTATACTGTTGCGGGTCTTTCCCATTAGTAAATCTGAGTGATGAATTAGTAAAAACGCTGTATGACAACTGCCCGTATTGATTGTTATTAAAAATATTGTTTCCTATCGTCCCTACTTCAAGCACATGGGCAGGGCCGCACTTTTGTGACCATGTAGAAGGTGAAGGAGCAGGTGGAAGTGTTTCCGTTGCATCCAATACCATGTGAAAGAAAGGAGCATCCGGATATGTGTTGCTGTAGACGGAACCTACTAGCAGTGTAAGAGAAGAAGAGGTATCAAAATTGTCGATGCAAACTGTGCCTGACGCGTGTGTACCCGGAATCGTGCCTGTGCCCGTGGCATTGACCGTCAAAGAGTTTGAGGGCGTGCTGGCCGAGATCACCTGCGCTCCTACTTGATGCTGGGAATGACTTGGAGTTCCTGTTACCGCCGAAATCGTGAAGGCGTTTTTCAAATCATCGGTGGTTGGGATGATCGTTACAGTAGCGGAACTGGCAATTGCAGGTCCCTGAGAATGAGCAGGCGGGTTACTCCTGCTAGTGACGCTGCCAGTGCCCTTATTGAAGAGGGCCGGGCCTGCATAAACAATTCCACCGCCGACGAGTGCCACAATAAGCACAATCAATGCGGCGATTAAAAATGGTTGGCGCTTTTTCTTGCGAGCAGCCTGTACAGGTGGTTCTACTGCTGCTGTAGCATCCAGTTCTCTCAAAGGCGGAAAAATAGTGCCTGATCTGGAAGCTTGTTCCATTGTTCCGCTTGCCGGTAGCTTTAGTTTATCTGGCTCAGCCAGGACGGGGTCCTGAATGGGGGTGGCAGTAACGGTGGCTGCTGGTGGAGTATCTGGTGGTCGTACATATGCTACCGCGTAGCTTTCAGGAGCGGGGGTGTTCGAGGAAGGCTTGACCGGTGCAGAAATATCAAATCCTGGTGCGAAAACAAGAGGTGTTGTCCTGTCTGAGCGATCCAGATCAACACCGGAAAAGGCTCTCTGAGCGCCTGTCATTCCATCTACCGCTTGGTTGAAGGCATTGGCGAAGGCGCTAATCGAGGTAAAACGCTCTTTAGGGTCTTTTGCCAGAGCATGTAGAAGAACAGCATCGATTTCACTTGAAAGCTGAGGGTTCAAGCTGCCTGGTGATTTTGGCTGTACGTGAAGATGCTGGTACATCATGTTTGCTGGCCCACCTTGGAATGGCAGGCTTCCAGTAAGTAATTCGTAAGCCATAACCGCCAGGGCGTACTGGTCCGCAGAAGGCGTTGGTGTACCCTCCCACTGTTCTGGGGCCATGTAAGATGGCGTTCCTCGAATAGACTGGCTCGCGCTCGAAGTTGCTGTAATAAAGCGTGCAATGCCAAAGTCTGAGAGCAGCAGGTCGGGAAAGCCATTGACATCTTCACGAGTGCGTAGCAGGAAATTGGACGGTTTCACATCCTGATGAATTACCTGGCGATTGTGAGCGTGTTGGAGCGCGGCTGCGGCTTGTTGTACGATTTGCTTGACTACCTGCGGTGTTAGCAATGTCCCATTTATATGCTGGCGTAACCATTGGGCTAACGACCCTTCGGCGCGATAAGGCATCACCATGAACATGATGGTCGTATCGCCGATCAGCTCTTCTCCCACATCGTACATGGGGAGAATATTGGGGTGATCGAGCTTGGCAATAGCTTTAGCCTCGCGCAAGAATAGGCGCACTCCATCCTCACGCGCTTTTTCCGTTGAATACGGGCCTATCTCAGCCCGTATCACCTTGATAGCTATATGCTGTTCGATACGTGCATCTTCAGCGAGGTAGACATCGCCCATGCCGCCGCTCCCCAGGATGCGTATCAGGCGATAGCGACCAATTTGCTTTCCCTCGAGCGACATCGTAACTTCCCCCTAAAGTAGAAAAAATAGAAAGAAAGCGCATAGCAAATGTATCTCTCATAATTATAGCATGGGCATTTGAAAATGTATAGTTTCTTTTCATTCCCTGGTCGAAGGCTTGGTCGCGCGCTCAAGGGATGCAAGGCGAACAAATGCCTCTCTTGTAGAGTGTCCGCATATGTCTTCAGATGGTTGCAATCTATTGCAGACTTCCGGTCGCTCCGGCCTACCGAAGAGCGCGCAGCGATTGTCCTTCGTCAGGTGAATACAGCGCACCCCGGCTGGTTTGCCATGAGGCATACCAGGAATAGGTGACGATATCGATAGCGCAATACAACAGGCTCCGCAGCCAACCCGGCAGTCCATTCCTCCTCCGCTTCTCTCCAGAACATTGCTAAACGATATGCGAGCTATAATGCTACCGTGTAGCCGGTATCGTCAAGGACTTCTACGATTTTCTCCAGCGCGACCTTTTGAGGGTCATAGATCAGGTGAATACTTTTCGTCGGAATATCAACCTGAACGCTGCTCACTCCCTCGACGTTTCCTACTGCCTCCTCGATAGCGTGCTGGCAATGCTCGCAAGAAATGTCTGGCGCTATCAGTGTTGTCGATTGAGTCATAGTTATTTCTCCTTCTATTGATTTCCCCTACGCCACGGCGTAGGAGCCGATTTATCGTACACATCGCCGATTGATCGGCCCCGCGTCAATTCTCACGATAATTCACAAAGTGCATTATCGCGCCCCGCCAGGTCTTCTACTGATTCCCAGCGATAGTATAAAGCTGAATCAATTCCTGGATCACTGCCTCTTCGCGGTCGCCCTTGATTCCTTCGGGGACGCAGGTGCGCAAGTGTCCTTCCAGGATGATCGCCTCCAATTTTTCCAGCGCTTTGCGCACGGCATGCGTCTGGCGTAAGATGTCGATACAGTACTTGTCGTCCTCCACCATCTTACGTATTCCAGCTACATGTCCCTCGATATAAGAGAGGCGTTTCAACACCTCCGGTTTGCGCTCTTCTTGCATCTAGATGCTCCCTTCGAAAGAAACTTCTCTACCGTCCAAACCTGCGCAATCGCAATGAATTGCTCACGACTGTTACCGATGAAAGTGCCATTGCCGCTGCCGCGAAAATGGGTGCATTCTCTCGCAAGAAAGGGATCAGCGGCGAGAGGATCGCCGTAGGAATGAGAATCACATTGTAGGCAAAGGCCCAGAAAAGATTCTGCCGGATCGTGCGCAGCGTAGCCCGCGAAAGGTTCAGCGCGGTCACAACACTCTTCAGATTGCCCTTGACCAGCGTAATATCCGCGGCCTCCATCGCGATATCTGTGCCCGTACCCATCGCGATACCGGCATCGGCCTGTGCCAGTGCCGGAGCATCGTTGATGCCATCGCCGGCAAACGCGACGAGCAGTCCGCGCTCCTGCAAGCGTTTGACCTGGCCGGCTTTCTCTTCCGGTAGCACCTCCGCAAGCACGTGTTCGGCAGGAATGCCAACCTGGGCCGCGATTGCCAGTGCCGCGCGCCGGTTATCTCCGGTAATCATCCAGACCTCTAAGCCCTGTTCCTGCAATTGTCTGATAGCCTCTTGCGAGCCCGCTTTGACAGTATCGGCTACGGCCAGCAACCCGGCCAGCTTGCCATCGATAGCGACCAGCATAACCGTCTTGCCCTGTCCCTCCAGGGTTTCCAGTTGCTTCTCTAATGCATCGTATGCTATAGCTCGCTCGCGCATCAGTTGTCCTGTGCCGGCCAGCACGTCATGCCCGTCGACGACTGCTTCCACACCTCTTCCGGCCAGTGCCGCGAATTTTTCAGGAACAACATCGAGCGCGATGCCTCTTGCCGTGGCGCCCTCAAGAATCGCGGCGGCTAAAGGATGTTCGGAACCCTGTTCTGCCCCGGCAACCAGCCGTAATATGTCGCCGGCTTGCCAATCCTCAACCGCAATCGTGTCAGTCAGTTCAGGCTTGCCCTTCGTGATGGTGCCGGTCTTGTCAAGCAGCACCGTACGAGTTGCTGAGATGCGTTCCAGGCTCTCGCCGCCGCGAATCAGAATACCCTGCTCCGCGCCCTTGCCCGTCCCAACCATGATAGCGGTCGGGGTCGCGAGTCCTAATGCGCATGGGCAGGCAACGACCAGTACGGCAACGGCGGCAACGATAGCGACAATCCAGGGATTGCTCGCGCTCATCATACCGGCGGTCGTGGGAGCTATGCCCGTGAGATTGCCAATAATGGCCCAGGCGATGAATGTTAATGCCGCGATTACCAGCACTGCCGGTACAAAAATGCTCGCAATCCTATCGGCCAGGCGTTGGATGGGAGCCTTTGAGCCTTGCGCCTGCTCGACCATACGAATAATATTTGCCAGTACCGTATCGGCTCCAACTTTCGTGGCCCTCATGCGCAGCAATCCGCCCTGGTTGATGGTCGCACCGATCAACTCATCGCCTTCACTCTTCTCAACGGGTATGCTTTCGCCTGTAATCATTGATTCATCGACCGAAGAAGACCCCGAAAGCACAACTCCATCGGCGGGAATCTTCTCCCCTGGCCGCACGATGAGTTCATCACCGGCCCGTACCTGCTCAATGGGAAGCTCTATCTCTTTTCCCGAACGTATCACGCGGGCGGTATGTGCCTGCAAGCCCACCAGTTTTTTGATAGCCTCGTTAGTCTGTCCTGTTGCGCGTGCCTCAAGATACTTGCCGAGGAAGATCAGGGTGATGATCAGGGCCGTCGTATCATAAAAAGTGGTGCCACCAACAATCTGCGGCAAAAAGGTCGCGACTACGCTCAGCACATAGGCCGCCGTCGATCCAACAGAGACCAGCGTATCCATATTGGCGCTGGCGTGGCGCAGGTTTTTAATGGCCCCACGATGAAACTCCCAGCCCACAAGCGCCCATACAGGTGTAGTCAGGGCCAACAGCAGGTAATTTTCGCCAGGGAAACGATTCATGAAAAACATGCTCAGGAGAGCAACCGGCAGGGTAAGCAGGATTCCTACAATCAGCAGATTGCGCTTGCGAGTAATCGCTGCCTGCCTCCGCCGGCTCTGTTCATCCTCTTGCGACATGATCGATGCGGCTACATCTTGAGACTCGGGCAGGTTGCTGGTGGATGCTATCAACTGCATTTGCTGTGTTGGTGAAGCATGCGGATAGGCTTTGTATCCTACCGCCTCCACTTTCTGCGCCATCCGCTCTATATCCGTCAATGCTGGATCATAGATGACGGTTGCTTTCTCTGTAGCAAGATTGACACTGGCGTCCTTGACCCCAGGCACCTTCTTCAGCCCTTTTTCGATCCGCATGGCGCATGAGGCGCAGGTCATTCCTTCTATCTCAAAAACAGCAGAGTTCTCTCCAGCGGCCGCTATCCGAGCCTGTGAAGTTTTTTCCGCCGGCATACCTTTTGTACCGGTAACCATAATCAAAGCCTTTAGTTTTACGTCGTTCAACAACCCATACCCCCCTGGTAGGGGTATAGATAGTATAAAACTTTGATGGCTGGTTTGTCAAATCAAAGCCGGAATTGCCAAAAAGTATGTTGTTACCGCCGGCTTAGCCATAGCGAAGGGAACCATAGGGGTTCAGATCGTGAAGACATGCCGAGCAGGTGCTCATAAAAGGCCAGTGTCTGTTGAACCATACGATCGCGGCTAAAGTGCGAGACGACTTTTCTATGCGCGACAGCTCCCATGGCGGCCCGACGCGCGGGATGTTTTAACAGCATAAGAATTGCCTTTGAGAGCGCCCAGGGATCATCTGGCGGTATCAGCCAGCCATCGACAGCATGGGTAATGACTTCAGTGGTGCCGCCGACATTTGTAGCGATCACCGTTCTGCTCGCGGCCATAGCTTCCAATAATGTCATTGGAAATGTTTCTCGCCGCGATGGCAGGACAAAGATATCGAGGAGCCTGTTCAGTACGGGGACATCTTTGCGCGTGCCCAGAAAATGCACGGTATCTTGCAGGCCAAGCTCATCGGCGAGATGGCCCAGTTCTGTGGCTTGAGGCCCATCGCCAACGATGAGTCCAATAATATCCGGGTACACGTCGGCCACCTGCCGCATGGCATATAGAAAGGTATCCACACCCTTTTCTTGCGAAAGGCGGGTGGATGTGCCAATAATCAACCTGCTCTCCAGGCCTAGTTCCGCGCGCAGGCGTTGTAGGGTTTCGATATCGTCCTCAAAATGTTCGGGGCCAATACCTTTATAGATCACCTCAATATTTTCCGCCGGCACCCCTACACTCTTGAGAAGGTGAGCAATGCCCTGCGATATGGCAATGGTATGAGCGCCGGTCATATGGCTGAGAAGGGCGTCACGGGGGCGAATAACGCCGTTATGAGCCGTGTTGACGATAGCGTGTACACCCGTTTCCTTTGCCGCCAGGCTGGCGTGCAGGTAAGCGGGGTAGAGATGGCTATGTACCACATCTGGCCGTTTCTTTTTAATGAGGGAAGCCAGATTCGAGATAGCGTCCCGATCAAGAAGGTAGTCTTCATTGACCCATGGGTGAACCATTTCCACAAACTGCGCTCGTATATCGAGCCTGGCGAGTTGCTCGCTCAATGGGCCTGGTCGCGGGCAAATAACTTCGACATTTATCCCCGATTTCTCAAGCCCTTGCACGAGATCGAGCACATGATTCTCGGTTCCCCCGATGACAGAGTTGCCAACAATTTGCATAACTGTAAGCATAGCAACACTTCCTTGTAAAAATAATGTATTGGCAGCATGCTGCCAATCTTTTGCCCGGTCATCTCTTAATCACTTTCCCTCTGGCTTCCCAGCGGAGCAGTTTAGTCTCCCCGAATATCTCATGGAATAAGTATAATAGATTTTATGGAAAAAGTCGAGGATTTTGTGGCAGCATAGCAAAATATGCTGCCCTGATAACTATAATAAGAGGTTGATTACAGTAAACATTTTGCTATGAAACAATATGAAGCAAATTGTGTACGAATGATATAATTATGCGCCGGGCAAGCGCTCAACCTTGAGCTCGTCCGGTTGTCGCTTATCCAGGAACCTTACCGGTAATTCTACTGAAATTCTTTTTGCTTCGCCTGCAAACGTAACTTTCCTCTGGGAGAATGCGTGATTCTTGAAGAAGCTTATTTTATCTATCGTTAGACGTTCATGTATAAATCCCTGCTTTTCTGAGGGCTAGAACAGGTCGCCAATAGTTTATCATGGCATTTGGTAAGTGGTTACGGGCGGGATTAGAGGATGAGCCAAAGAAAAATACAATTCCCGTGCTTGATGGCGTCCGTGCGTTCGCCTGCTTGATCGTTATCTGGTTTCATATCTATCGCATACCGCGCGATCTGCATATCTGGAATACGCCGCCGTCGGACCATCCATTACTCAACTCTTTTCTTTACTTCGGCAGGTATGGTGTGACGCTCTTTTTTGTCCTTTCAGGCTTCCTGCTCTTTCTGCCATTTGCGAAGGCGCTGCTTTTCGAGAAAACGTGGCCTTCAATGCGCCGCTTCTACCTGCGGCGTGTCTTCCGCATTATCCCGGCCTATTACCTCTCGCTGATACTCATTGTCCTGTTTCTCCAGAGACAATACTTGCAACCACAACATTGGCCAGACCTGGGATTGTTTTTGAGCCTCTTCATGGATGCTTCCCGGGCCACCTTCAAACAACTCAACGCGCCGTTCTGGACGCTGGCAATTGAGTGGCAGTATTACATGCTTTTACCGCTGCTGGTGCTGGCTATACGGCTCATCGCCTGGCGCGTCAAACAGAACTATCGCCTGCCTGCGACAATCGTTTGCCTGCTGGCATTGATCGCCTGGGGGCTTTTCTCGCGCTACTTCGGCACCTATTTCAGCCAGCATCCATCAGCAACGTTCCTGGTTCCGCGCTCTGTACTCAATATCTTCCTGATCTTTACCTATGGGCAAAGCGGAAAATATCTCGAGGATTTCGGCGTAGGAATGTTGCTTGCCCTCTTTTATGTGTATGCACAGCATCCTTCGATTTCTTCAAGGGTCCGTGAGACCCTGCAAAATTGGAGTCCCTGGCTTATGCTCGCCGGTCTGTTGTGCCTGTTCGCTATGATTCTATGGAGTTACAATCAGAGATTTGTGAATGTGTGGCCGTTTTTCAGCAGTCCGATCTTCTTGCAGAGCAATTACCTGGTTGGAGAACTCAGCATCTCGCTCTTCTTCGGTCTCTGCATTCTCGCATTACTTTTCGGAACAACCTGGCTCAAACGCCCATTGGAATGGTTACCGCTGCGCTGGCTTGGGATGATCTCCTTTAGCCTGTACATGTGGCATCTCCCACTCATCTTCGTTTTTATTCGCCTGGTGGGACTGCCTTTGCTCAAAGGGTGGTCGCCTGAGCAGTCCTATGGTATTTACTGGCTATGGGTGCTGGTCGTGGTTATTCCGTTCAGTTTCTTATTTTACAAATGGGTAGAGCAGCCGGGTATGAAGTTTGGTGAGCGGTTCTACCGCCGCAAGCAACACACACCTGGCAGGACAGAACAGTCTTCGCTACCTGAGCACGAGAAACAGGCGGCCTGAGTAAGTTGCCGTTCCACATCTTCCAGAAGATATAATAAAAACATCGTGCGCACTTCATACCAGGATTTTGAAATCGATGAACTTCAGCGAAGGCCATTTAAAAGAGAAAAGAGCATCCAATGTCTTCAACCGAATTACCGCAAGGAATGGCAGAGAACAGCATTCCCCTGCTGCTGGGCCATCCAGCCCCTGCCACGCTGCTCATTCCCGAACTACAACAGGCCATGCAGCGCTTCATCAGCGCTCCTCAATACGCGATGGCTCTTCAATACGGCCCGGAGCAGGGAACACGCAGCCTGATCGATTTTCTCGTCGAAAAGATCAGGCGCGCACAGGCGCTAACTATTTCGTCGCGGAATGTGATGGTAGTAGCGGGTTCGACACATGCTGTCGATATGCTTTCCCGGCTGTACGTCAAACCAGGAGGCGTGATACTCGTTGAGGCGCCAACTTACGTAGATGCCTTGCATATTTTTCGCGATCATTCCATCAAATTGTGTGCTGTCCCAATGGATGATAATGGCCTCATACCGGCAGCATTAGAAGAACAGGTGACAAAGCTTTATGTCGCTGGCAAACATCCCGGCATGCTCTATACCATTCCGAACTTCCATAATCCAACCGGGAGAACATTGTCTGAAGCCAGGAGACGCGAGATTATCGAACTGGCCCATCGCTACGGCTTCCTCATTGTAGAGGATGATGTCTATCGCGACCTCTCTTTTGAGGGCAACGTGCCGGCAAGTTTCTATGCGCTGGCGAATGGCGAGCAAGCCGTGAGCATCGGCAGCTTCTCGAAGACCCTGGCCCCCGGTTTGCGCCTCGGCTGGCTGGTTGCTTCTGAGAAGATCATCCAGGAATGCGTCAACTGTGGCACAACACAAATGGGAGGTGGCGCGAATCCTTTCGTGGCCAGCATGGTTGCCGAGTATTGCCGGAGCGGAGATTGGGAGAAACACATCGAATACGTGCGACCGCTCTACAAATTGCGGCGTGACGCTGCCCTCGCTGCCCTTGATAACTATATGCCTGCCGGTGTGACATGGACGCGTCCCGCGGGCGGCTTTTTCCTCTGGCTCACTCTCCCTGACAACATCTTCGCGCAAGATGTGAAGCGTTTAGCCTTTCACAATGGTGTATCGGTCGCGGCGGGAGATGGATTCTTCGTCAATCCTGCTGATGGTACGCATAACCTGCGCCTCGCCTATAGCTGCGCTTCCCTCAACGATATCGACATGGGGATACGCATTCTGGCGCACGTTATTGAGCCGTAACCTGCTTCCTTCACCCTTTCTATAATTTCTTCTACCCCCTTCATTGCCCTGTAACCGTCTGACGTATTGCCATTAGGAAAAGAACTCCTGCATGATCATGTAATATTCTCTTCAATACAGTAAGGATGTGAAGCCGAGGAGAAATCATTGGTTATTGAACAACTTTATCGCTATGAAAGGAGAATATATCATGCCTCATCGCAGGTTATTCTTGTTTGCCAGCGGTCTCCTTCTGGTAGTGCTTCTTGCTGCTTGTGGTGGTTCCACAAACGCCAGTACTTCTAATAGTGCGAGCTCAACACCGACAACTGCGCCTACGACCGCGCCCACCAGCGCCCCGGCTGCCATGATACAGACGGCGACAGTCACCGTGAAAGGTCAATCCATAACGGTCCTCACTGACGCCCAGGGCAAGACGTTGTACTACTTTACTCCTGATATGCCCGGCAAAAGCGCCTGTACGGGCGGTTGTGCCCAGGCCTGGCCGCCGCTACTGTTTTCCGGCTCAGGGTCGCCTACCAGCGCCACTTCCTTGCCTGGAACATTAAGTGTTCTCAATGACGCAAATGGCAATCAGGTGGAGTACAGCGGCTACCTACTCTATACCTATTCGGGGGATACCGCTCCTGGTCAGGCCAACGGCCAGGGTCTGTTCGGCAAATGGTTCGTTGCCGAGCCTGATCTGGTTTCATATGTTGTCAGAGTGGCAACAGTCACGGTGAAAGGTAAATCAGAGACGGTACTCGCCAATGCTCAGGGCATGACGTTGTACTACTTCACCCCTGATTCGGCGACTAACATTGCCTGTACCGGTGGGTGTGCTCAGGCCTGGCCTCCCTTGATCTTCAAAGGCTCAGGCTCTCCCGAAGGTGATGCACCTCTCTCTGGAAAACTGAGTACGGTCAATGGAGCAAATGGTGTTCAGGTAGAATACAATGGACATCCGTTGTATACCTATTCGGGGGATACCGCTCCTGGTCAGGCCAACGGCCAGGGTCTGTTCGGCAAATGGTTCGTTGCCACGCCCAGTCTGGCAGCATAGAAAAATGGTCATTGCTGGCACATGCATATATGCCAGCAATGACCATCTTATTAGAAGTCAAGCCCGGCAAGCTCATCCTCCATGCAAGAGGAAGCCCAGACCTACACCGGCCAGAGTGCCAATTGTGACAACGGCGAGAAACTCCAGTCCGGCCCGGATCGGCCCTTGAGAGGTATAGCGGGCTTTGATCGCACCAAGCGCGAGCGCGGTAATGGCTGTCAGCCCATATGCCCACCATTGGACGAAAGGCAGGCTCAGGAATACTGGTATGGTGGGGATAAGCCCGCCGATTACAAAGGAGATTCCGACCTGCGCGCCCTGCGCCCACGGGTTGATTTTTGTATCTTCGACAACTCCCAATTCGTCATGCACCATGGCTCTATGCCAGCGATCCTTATTCGCGGTGAGATGACCAACGACCTGGTGTAGCAGCGGGCCTGAGAAGCCTTTGTTGCGGTAGATATCACGCAGTTCCGCGCGCTCTTCTTCCGGCTCGTGTTCGATCTCAAAACGCTCAATCGCGATGCGCTTATCGAGTACCTGTTTTGCTGTACGGGCGGCCAGAAAGCCACCCAGGGCCATAGAAACGCCCCCTGCCAGCACCTCGCCCAGCACTACCAGCAGCAATCGCCCTGGCGCAACCTCGCTCACAGCCATAATAAACACAAGGGTGGTGACCAGCCCGTCGTTCAATCCGAAGACGATATCTCGCAGCCAGTCACCTCCATGTGGATGTTGTTCTGTATGCTGCTGCATCGCTACTTCACCTCCTTCAGGTATACGTATCCTATTGTAGCATAGCGTGTACAAGCCAGGAGATTCATATCGCAACCAGGAGATAATTCTTTAGTGATATCCTTATCACGAGGGATTTGGTGCGTTGGCTACGATGAAGCAGCATTGAGGAGTTTCGCCGCCGGTGCATTGTTCGTGGATTGGCGTACCGACCAGCTCCGTAAGTAGGGCTTCGGCGAGACGGCAGACTTCGGGATGACCAGGTACTATAGCGGCAAGCGGACAACTATATCCGCGAATAGCATATGTTCCATCGCTCTCTTCGAGTTCTGCCAGGCCACCGAGTTCATTGAGAATCTCAATGGCTATTTGCAGGCGCGCGTGCAGGTCTCCTGCCGGCACGTTCCATTGCGCAGCCAGGCGCCGGCCCGTTGTGCGCAGTAAGACTTCTACCTGTTCCGCGGACATATTTTCGCATAGAACCTCCAGCAGTTGCCGCATTACAACCCCGTATGCCCTGGGGAATAAATTTTCGGCATCTGTTGTGAGGTCATAGACATAGGAGGGTTTGCCACTGCCGCGACGTACCCCTTGCTGGTGTACCAGCCCATCACGTTCAAGGGTAGCAAGATGCGCGCGCACCGCGTTATCAGTGAGTCGAAGCGCCTGCGCAAGTTCCTCTACTGTGCGGCTCTCGCGACGAAGCAGTAGAATGATCTGTCCGCGTGTGCTTGCGAAAAAGCGTTGATTCCAGTGCTGTTGAGACATACATTCCTCCGATCCTGCTGCCAGTATACCCGACGCGCTGTTGTTTTGTCAAGAAAGTCAAATAAATCATTGACTTTCTGTGATAAATATGGTATACGAACATGTAGGAATTGCTTGACGCAAGGAAGCGCTATTTCTGATCCGATTTTTATTGATAGAAGGAGTGTTTCTCATGTCTGAGACGCCGACCCCTGTTTCTGTACCTGAATCTTCTGCTCCCCGGCAGCCTTTTGCGGAGCGATTCAGTGATTCACTACAACATCTCATCCAGGTTGTAGTTGGTTCCCAGCGCAAGCCGCCGCGGCGCTTGAAAAGTTTCCTAAATGGCACCTGGTTTGGGCATCCCCTGCATCCTGTTATCACTGATGTACCCGTTGTAGCCTGGATACTGGCAGCTGTCTTTGATATCATCTGGTTGATCTCTCCGGCCAGCAATACCTGGGCAGCATATGGAGCTTTTGTTGCTGTTATTACCGGCCTGTTGGGTGCGCTTGGAGCAATCGCGACCGGATTGACCGATTGGAGCGATACCTATGGTTCTGAGCGACGCATTGGTCTGAATCATGCCATCTTCAATGCAATCGCAACTATTCTCTATCTCATTTCGTTTGTGCTGCGGCTGCTGGCCGGTCCGGGTGATACTATTGCCTCGGCCATTCCTGGCTTCGTTGGGCTGGTCAGCCTGATCTACGCGGCCTATCTTGGCGGTGAGATGGTTTTTTCGAAAGGAACCGGTGTCAATCATACGGCCTGGGAGGTGGGAAGCGAGGACTATGAAGCGGTGCTACCGCTTGCAAGCGTCGAGGAGAACAGGCTGTACCGGGTGATGGTGGCAGGCACTGCGGTTGTGCTGCTGCGTCGTGGGACGCAGTTATCCGCCATTTCCGCGACATGCCCGCATGCTGGTGGTCCGCTGGATGAAGGAACTTTGGACGGCGATGTTGTGGAATGCCCCTGGCACGGTTCGCGCTTTTGCATGCGTGATGGTCGTGTGCTGACCGGCCCGGCGACTGTGAATGCCCCTCGTTACGATGTGCGTGTTCGTGACGGTCAGATCGAGATCAAACGCAGTGGCGATCATTAAGGAAGAAACAGAGATAGATACAACGAGGGAGAAACGTCTTGTTTTACCAGAAGAGCGATGAGAGACGGAATGAGGATGAGGCGAATCTTCATTGGTCTTTGGAACTGAATCGCCGCGTTATTTCGCGCGAGCAAATGCGCACGTTTGAGGGTTATATCAGTGAGATATTCGCTGCGTTTGGTTTAGACCTGAACACCTCAGCAACCGAAGAAACGCCACAACGCTTTCTTCAGGCGCTGTTCGATGCAACGCAGGGATACGATGGCGATCCAAAACTGCTCAAGGTATTCGATACAGAGTACCGTGGTGATTCGGACCATCGCCTGGGCCAGGTAATTGAAGGGCCTATACCATTCTTTGCTTTATGTGAGCATCACGGGCTGCCATTTCATGGGCATGCCTACATTGGCTATATTCCTCACGAACATATTATTGGTATTTCCAAGCTAACGCGGCTCGTGCGGCTCTTTGCCAGGCGCTTTACGGTGCAGGAACGGTTGGGTGAGCAGATTGTCACGGCTTTCGATGCGATGCTTCAACCACGTGGCGTGGCAGTCTACCTTGAAGCCCATCATCTCTGCGTCGAGATGCGAGGAGTGAGTGAGACGAGTTCTCTTACACATGCGACGTTCTGGCGTGGTGAGTACGAGCGCAACGCTTCGCTGCGCGTTGAATTCTTGCTCGCGTGCAGTGCTGATACATAGGGATAGCGAGTGTTGGAGCGTTGTAACCACTAGCACAATCCCCCAAAATGTGCTATATTGTATATACATCGACAATACTCGCTTGCCTCTTTGTCGATCAGTATGAGCAGAGCTGCTCCTGGGCGATGATGCGCGTTCTCGTAGTGTTACCGTGTTGTCGTGGTTTCCCCGATGTTGCTGGCCACCAAGATACGGCTGTCCCTTATGTTTCAATACTGACCGTCAGCACAAACCAGGAGGATACCTTATGTCTTACAATGAATTTCGCAGTCCTGTTTCTATCGATTCAGCCCCGCGTGGCAGTCGTTGTGAGTGGTGCGGAAAGCCAGCCGAGGTGCAATTAACAGCTATCGGTGGAACGTCCCATAACGAAAGTGGGCTCTTCTGCCGTTCTTGTGGCGAAGATTTTTCTCGCGCCGTCATAAGCGCTTCAAAGCAGACCAGGACGTCTGCTGCACAGCTACAAGCCTGATGAAGTAAATAAAGGATCAACAAAAGAGAACAGGATGCCGAACTGGAACCCTGTTCTCTTTTTTCGCCTTCTTTATGCAGGCTCATGCGTTATGCATAACGCGCCATATACTTTTCGATATCGAACTCTTTGGCCTGCGCCTGTAGCTGTTGAGCTGCCTGATCCATCGTTTGCCGCTCATCCTGGTAGAACAGGCCCACGAATGGTTTCTCCGTCTCCATGGCCAGTTCCATTGCCTTGAAGCGATTATGCGTATCATGGTCGGCAGGAATGGGCGTCACGTTCGCTTTCCATACATCCATTGTATTATAGAACGTGGGGCATGGGCTGAGCGCGTGAATAAACGAGAAGCCATGATGGTTAATGCCTTGCTCGATCAGCGCGGCCAGTTCCTTTGGCTTGGAAGAAAATCCTCGCGCTACAAAACTGACGTTCAGGCTGAGCGCGGTCGCGATTGGATTGAACTGCGATGCCAGCAGGCCATAGGGGGTTGACTTGGTGGTATGCCCGGTTGGGGAGGTTGGCGATGTCTGCCCTTTTGTCAACCCATAGATTTCATTATCCATCACTACCACTGTAATATCGATATTGCGCAAGGCGGCATGTATCAGGTGACCAGCGCCGATGCTGAAGAGATCGCCATCGCCGCCGACCGCTACAACCGTCAGGTCGGGACGCGCCATTTTCAGCCCTTGCGCCAGGGGCAGGGCACGACCATGCACTGTATGAAAGCCAAAGGTCTTGACAAAATGCGGCAAACGGCTCGAGCAGCCGATACCCGATATCACAACCGTCTCATCGGGTGGCAATTTGAGGGTCGCCAGGGTATTATAGACCGAATTCAAGACGCCGAAGTCGCCGCACCCTGGACACCAGGTAGGCTTCACCTCACTTTTAAAATCTTTGGGAGTAAGAGTCACTGTTGATTGAGCCACGATTAGCGAACCTCCTCTATTGCCTGCAAAATTTCGCCGGCAGTAAATGGAATACCTCCAAATTTATTGACACGGATGGGCTGTAAACCATATTTCGCACCCAGCAAATTGGCCAGTTGCCCAGAATAGTTACATTCAGGTACAATTACGGTCTTCACTGAGCTGATAAACTCTCGTATGGCCCGGTCGGGTAGCGGTGAGAGAATCTTGGGATGCAAAGCCGCTACTTTGTAGCCCCTGGCCCGTGCCCGGTCAACCGCCTCTTGAATCGTGCCCTCCGTCGAGCCCCAGCCGATGATCCCGATAGTAGCATCCGCGTCACCGTAGCGCTGCGGCTGCGGCAACTCTTCCGCGGCAGTTTCGAGCTTGCGGAACCTTTTCTGCATCATCGCGGTATGATCTTCCGGCTCGTAGTCGGGGTGCCCATGCTGGTCATGCTCCAGACCGGTTGCGACATAGGTAGGTACGCCATGTCCGGGCGTTGTGATAGGAGAGATGCCGCTTGTGGTATAGGCGTAGCGGGCATATTCATGCTCTTCCGCCACCACTTCAGCCAGGTCGCCGATATTTGCTGCATGACCATTGTGTCCATTGCCGTTTGCCCCATTGGCTTTCACCTGCACGCGCTCAACGATCTCCATTGGCTTGAAGACGCTGCGATCAACGCTTTCCACACGCGCTGTCAAGGACTGGTCCGTGAGGAAAATGACGGGCATCTGGTAGCGCTCTGCCATATTAAAGGCCTGTATTATCAGTCGATAGCAGTCCGCAACATCGGCGGGAGCCACTATCATGCGCGGGGTATCACCGTGGCTTGCGCTAAGGGCGAAGCTCAAATCCGACTGCTCCATCTTCGTCGGCATGCCGGTGCTGGGGCCTGCGCGCTGGGCGTCGACGACCACGGCCGGTAGCTCAGCCATCGAAGAGAGTCCAATCAACTCGGCCATCAATGAAAGGCCTGGACCAGAGGTTGCAGTCATGGCGCGTTTTCCGCCGAACGAGGCGCCGAGTACTGATGCCAGGGCTGCCATCTCGTCTTCCGCCTGCAGGAAAGTTCCTCCTACCTGCGGCAATTCCTTGGCCATTGCTTCCATAATATCGCTGGCCGGCGTGATCGGATATCCGGCAAAGAAAGCGCATTTCGCCGCCAGCGCGCCGGCGACAACTGCCTGGTTCCCGTTGAGTACCACCTGGTCAGCCTTCTCTACCGCGCCTAAACGGTACGGGTCACGTTTGGTCACATGTTCTTCTACATACTTCTTCGCAATATCCAGGGCCAGCATATTCTTTTCCATCAAGATGGGATTGGATTTGCGCGACCGCGAGAGCTTGGACTCCACGACCTGGACGATTGCCTCGAGGGGTGGGCCAAATAAAGCGGAGATGGTGCCAAGCATGACCATATTTTTCGTCTGGAAAAGCTGTACTTCTTTGCGGGCTATCTCATTGAAAGGAACTGCATAGGTGATCAAATTATCTGCGTCGGGTGTGAAATCAGAAGGGTCATAGATGAGAACGCCACCGGGACGCAGGTCTTTTCTATTGCGATCATACGCCTCTTCATTCAAACAAATCAGTACATCGGCATAATCACCCATTGACTTCACGGGTTCGTCACTGATTCGCACCTGAAACAAACAAGGTCCGCCGAGAATTTCGGCAGGGAAGGTGCGGAAGGTATACACATGATACCCCCAGCGCGCGGAGGCCAACGCGAGGATATCGCCACCGGAAATGGTTCCTTCGCCCGATTCGCCTCCAATTCGGATCGTCACTTCATTCGCCATCGAATGCCCCCTTACAGGAAAATTTTCGACCGCGCCATCCGTGATAAAGAAAGTGGCGCGGCCTTTTACTGTTCATCTGAACGTTTCGTATCTGCTCCAGAGTATCTTAATGGTGTGGAATGTTCCAGCATCTTAATAACAGGAGAAACATACCCTACTTTAAACTGACTTCTATTATATCATACTTCACACGTTACGGTACAAGCATTTCCACCGGCTTCTAGCAATAGGATGAAACTGAAAAGGGATTTGCCGGTGTCTCCAAAAAAACGTCGTAAAGGCTCTTCCCAATTTGCGGTAACTATGCTACAATACGTTCCACGAGGGCCCATAGCTCAGCGGTTAGAGCAGCCGGCTCATAAAAAAGTGCGCCTATGCGCTTTTACGCACCATGCCTACAGAGGTAGGCGGCACTGAGGTTAATGTGTCTAAAGCAGGGTCTTACCTGGAAGGGAAACCGGAAAGGGACAATAGCATGACCTGGAAAAGTCTGGCGAGGTAGCAGTGCCTCTTCAGGCAGCTACGCTGTATATGGTTAAGGCTGAATTGCTTGAATCCCAGTCTGCGCAATGTGGAGTTAGTAAGCGCGGTTATGAGGCTTATTAAAGACCTCCTCCACTGCGGATAGGACGAATGGGGAACCTACGTACAGACGTGGTGCGTAAGGGAACTTAGGGATCACCTAAATGTTGAGAGACACATGGTGACGGAGTGCCCATAGTACTCAAACGATCAGGGTAATGTCTGATACACGGGGAAGGGGCACAGGCAACGAAATCGGTTGTTGAGAAAACGCAAGAGTTTCTCAAAGACAAAGTAGTTGCTGGAGAGCCGTGTGCATTGAAAGGTGCATGCACGGTTCGGGAAGAGATAATTGGAAGCGTACTAAAGTAACGTGCCCACTATCTCTCTACCTGGTTGGTCGAAGGTTCAAATCCTTCTGGGCCCATTTTTAGTTTATAATCAGATGCCATTCTATTAACCATGCTGATTCCGGTTTTTGAGCTGAGTTAGTCGACGGTGCGCTCCAGTATTGCCAATCTCGTCAACCGGAATCTAATAGACCTTATTAAGTTCAGCACTGTATACCCCAAAGTATTCACATTGCCCTCGATAGTGGAGCCAGTCCCTTTTCTGCTAAAGATCAGGTAAAATATATAATCTCTTCATTTGTTTGTTTATAATTGACGAGAACATGCGGAAAAGGTAACAAATAATAAAACATGCATCTGAAAAGGTTGTGAAACTACTGATCCTTGCTGTAACGTGCCATCAAAGAAGAGGTCATCACTTCTGAAGGAATGTAGACGCGAAGAAAAGGAGCGAGCGATGGAAACATGCATGCTTGGATACGAACGGGCTATCACGGTAACGGAAATTGCTGCCTGGGCGAACGGGTTAATCGGCAAAGAAGTGCCTGGCTACCCTGAGTACCTGGTCGTGAAGGTGCTTCAATTCCAGGTGATGCCCACACAAAATGGTTATGATGCCATGCTCCTCATCGATGTTAGAGAAAGGCCGGGCGAACACGATCAAATAGCCCTGAGCGAGGCGGATATTCAGGTGATCGAACAACTTACGTCGACCATCACAGAAGCACCTGAAGGCGAAACTACATTGCCGGAATAAGATTCGTATATCGCATCAAATACCAGGCATTTCTGTCATCATAGCCGCTGCAGAATGTGCTCCAGTACTCTGCCGGGAGATAAGTTTTCCATTGGCATTTCTTGTAGTGTCTCGACGTAGGGGCCAGCAGGTCGTTTGAGTGTCGGATCGGTCGGACCGAAGAGTGAGAGTGTTGGAATGCCTAATAGACCTGCTAAGTGGCCGATGCCCGAATCATTGCCCAGGAAAAACCTGCATTGCCGCAGCTGGCGGGCAACCTCCAGCAATGGCTTGTTTGCCAGAATCATAAGATTCTCTGATTTCATGTCGCGCGCAATATCCTTGAGGACAAGCGAAAGCGTTTCGCCCTCGGATGGTCCTGCCAGCAAGAGGACAGGATATTTGCGGCGCAAAAGACCATTGATGACTGTCGCGAAATAAGAAGCTGGCCAGCGTCTTTTTTCATCGGTCGAACCAGGATGAACGGCGATAGGAGGTATGTAATAACAGAAGGTATTACCTCTTTCCCAGGTGGGAGGAACGTATTCGGCAATAACATTCTCGATTCCAAGTGCCTGCAATCCTGCTGCCTTCGCCATAAAATCTGCCACGTGCATTGACCCTGACTCAATGGGATCTTCGGGCACGACAAAAACAGACTTTACACCCGCATTATGTAAATTCCGGCTGATTACCCCTCCCATATCAACCTGCCAGCAGATCATGCAATCCGTCTTCCCGAGTAGGGCAAGCAATTTCGGACTGCGAATACCTTTCGAGGAGGATAGCTCTTTCCACTGCTCATCTTTGCAGTCAAGCACTTCATCGGCAAGTTCCCACTCCAGAGCAAGCGGCAAAACAAGCCCGTAACTGACAAATGTAAGATGAGCATCAGGATATTTCGCTCGCAGCGCAGAAAGAATAGGAAAGACGAACAATGTATCTCCAATATGATCGGCGGAAAGGAAGGCAACAATATTCAAGATGGTTTTTCCCCTCTAGATGGTTTATCTGTAGCATATTTTATCCCAATGCGAAAACTTCTGCCTCCCTTCGACGCACAAACAGGAGCTGATTTTTTACAACTATGCCAGATAGCGTCAGGAGATTTCTGAAGGGCATCACTCCGTGTGATGCTGTGTTTAAAAAAACGTGCAACAGAACACGAAAGTACTACGTGATAAGAGTGAGCGATAGCAAACTAGCATTGCTCTCAAGTCACGCTTGATGAGCAGAAAAGGAGGTCAAAATGCCTGCTGAAGATACTCCATCTTACGAGCGACATCCAGAAGAAAGGACAGGCGAGCCGTATATCTATCACTCTGTAGACCCTACGAATCCCAGTCCAAATCCCGGAGGCCCCAGTCCAATGCCTGGTGGGCCAAATCCTCTTCCAGAAGCCGTCCATCAGTCTGGCGGAGATGATCCTAGTCCAAATCCTGGCGGGCCCGATCCAGCTCCCGGAGGCCCCGATCCTGTTACCGGCGATATGTCTGCCACCCCGGATTATGTGCCTGTAGGCTCAGGCGACAATCCCGGAGGCCCCAGTCCAATGCCTGGTGGACCAAATCCAGTATCGGAGCCGGGAATTAGCCGGCCTGAGATTCATCACGTTCCTGTTGAAGATCCCAGTCCGAATCCCGGTGGTCCCGATCCTGCACCAGGCGGGCCGAATCCTGTTGAGTAGCGTTCAGCACTAAACTTCGCCAATAATGCATGGATATATTACCAACGACAGGACCCGGGCTTTCGTTGGTAATACAGCTCTCAGGGGTCATATCAAAGAGGATCACCGGACAACAATTCTTCGATGAGATCAAGTAATTTGTTCAGTTCTACCGGTTTGCTCATGCCGACTAGCTTTCGCCGGCGAAAATCATGTTCGAGCACCCCGGCGGTAAGCAAAATGCCGGGGGTATGTTCGAGTCCCTCGGTAGCATGAAGGCGGTCGTATAATTCAATGCCATTCATGCCTGGTAAATGGTAATCCAGGAGGAACAGGTCGGGCTTGACATATTCGATAATGTTGAAAGCCCTTGTGCTATCGGCCACCAGGATTGCGCGATGAGGAGTTTCCTGCGTGATTACCTGCACAAGCAATTCTCCGATAGCAGCATCATCTTCGGCTATCAAGACCGTTTTCATCGCTGCGCGTTTACTTTGTGAGGATTGGGTCTCCCTCTCTGACATTCCTTCTCTCCTATATCTATCTACTGTGGCGAACAGCATGAGCAGAGCAGTTTCTTATGAAAACGTCTTTGGCGCAAGCGAGGTTTCAAAACGGAGAAGATCAGGTGTGCTATAATTTTTTCTAAAGCAATAAGCGCTCGGCTAGCTCAACTCACATGAAGTTCGACCTGTATGAGCAAACAAGAGAAATTAGAGGAAGTCGAGGTCACCAACCTGCCCGAAACGAATAACGCCGTGACGGGTTGGTCCTCGCGTTTATCACATCTATTCCTTGCCTGGCAGCATTCATTCAATCGCCGTTCCTGGCATTTTATGACCCTGTGTGCTATTTTTGTATTGGCGCTGGTAGCAGTGATTGTAATCGTGTCCAGCCTGCAGGCGAACCTCACACCCGGACCTGCCACATCCATAGTTCCGAGCCATGCTGCCACAGCTATTCCCACTCATTACGTCTCTCTTAATCGGCCTCTCGCCGAATATAGCGGTCATGCTGGCCTGGCGATCAATGTGGTATGGTCACCGGATGGGACACGCCTGGCCTCTGGTGGTAGCGATTCTACCGTCCAGATCTGGAATGTCAAGACGAAGCAGCGCCTGCTCGTTTATCGTGGTCACTCTAATGAGGTGCTTGCGCTGGCCTGGTCGCCGGATGGAACACGCCTGGCATCCGGCAGTCGCGATGGCACCGTTCAGGTATGGGATGCCCGAACCGGCAAACGGCTTCTTACGTATCAGAGCAATTCTGGTACAGTCTATAGCGTCGCCTGGTCGCCGGATGGGACGCGGATTGCCTCTGGGAGCGATGATGGAGAGGTTCAGGTATGGAATGCAAGTTCGGGCAAGCGCCTTTTCAGTTATTATGGTCATGATAGCGCAGTTCTCGCCCTGGCCTGGTCGCCGGATGGAACGCGTATCGCTTCCGGTGGCCTGGACAGAACGGTACAGATATGGGATTCCAGCACCGGAATTCCCTATCTTACGTATAATGGGCATGCAGACAGTGTCACAAGCATCGCCTGGTCGCCCGATGGTACCGAGATCGCATCCGGCAGTTTTGATACCAGCGTGCAAGTCTGGAATGCGCAAACAGGGAAAACTCTCCTCACCTATACAGGCCATCTCAATACGGTCTATGGCGTCGCCTGGTCACCTGATGGACGGCGCATCGCCTCTGGTAGCGGGGATGGTACCATACAAGTCTGGGATGCTCTCACAGGGAAGCATCTTCTTATCTGCCGTAGTGAAGCGCTTGCAGTTGCCTGGTCGTCGGATGGAACTCGTCTTGCCTCAGCCGGTAGTGATGGTCTTGTGAAAGTATGGAAGCTGGCTTAATCGGATTCATCCTCTAACGGCTTGCCTTCTAAGCTGCTAAGATGATGTGCCGCGTGGTACTACCCTTGATATTGTCACTGTTGTCAAGGTCAGTAACGTGTACTAATTGATGACTATTCGTGATTAATGAAGTGATATTCTTCAAAAAGGTATGAGGTTATATGCAAGAGGCAAAAGATACTACTGGAAAAGCAGCGAATCACCCACCCACACAAACTTCCGCCGTCGTACTGGCCAATGAAAAGTCGGGTAGTTTTGCAAAGAATAAAGAACAACTGGAAAAAACACTCGACTTTCTACGCCAGCATGGTTGGAATGTCGAACTCGAATATACAAATTCAAGCGATGATGCGCGCCATGTGGCTCGCGAGGCCGTCTCACAAAAAATGGATGTTGTTATTGCCGTTGGCGGTGATGGAACAATTAATTCAATCATCCAGGAACTGGCGGGAAGCGAAACGGCGCTGGGCCTCATCCCAACGGGCACTTTCAATGTATGGGCCACTGAAACGGGCATTCCTATGGATATTGTGGGGGCGGGCGATGTCCTTGTCAATGGGAAGGTGCGCCGTGTCGATCTTGGCTACGTTTACAACCGCTATTATCTTCTCATGGCCGGCATTGGTTTTGGTGGAACGGTGACATATGCGGTCAAGAAACGATCGCTGAAACGTCTCGGCATTCTGGGCTATCTCATCACCGGTATACGGCTGGGCCTCGGCTTTGAGAGTTTTCATACTACGCTTGATATTGATGGACATAGAAAGAGAACACATGCCCTGCAAATTGTCGTGGGCAACACGCAGTTGTATGGAAGCCTGCTTCGCTTTACCTGGAAAGCCAAAAGTGATGATGGTCTCCTTGATCTCTGTGTTGTACGCAGCCCTAAAAAGCTAGAACGCATTGTAGTGATGCTCGATTTTTTACTACAGCGCAGGGAACGCCGCAAATGGGTTACCTATACGACCTGTAAAACTGTTGAAGTGCGCACCCGCAAGCCGGTTAACTTTCAAGTCGATGGTGAGCCACTGGGACATACTCCCGCGACGTTTAGCGTTGTTCCAGGGGCCTTGAAAGTCATTGTGCCGCAAGAAACACCGGAAGACCTCTTCTCGAAACCGTAAGCCCTACCTCTCAATTCATCCACGCCTGATGCTCTTTCGATAAGCTCTACCGCAATAAAGCTAAAGAGCTTATCGAAAGAGAAAAATTTGTGATGCTAAAAAATAGGATTTTTGTCCTATCCGCTTGTCTGCTCATTTTTTTGCCACTATAATTTCCGTAGAAAAGTTCCATGGAATTATTCTTTGAAAATATGGAAATCTGAAGAATAATTGCCCAGGAAATACTTCTAACATACAGGGGGAAGGAATCAGAAAGCCCTATTGCTCGCTTTACAGCAAGCTTTTACTCTCTCTTTGAGAAAACGAGATCGGGTGTGAACAGCTATCTATCCTTTAGAAAAATCATGCCTCACGTGGGAGCTTCCCCAATGCTAGGGGATGGAGAACCTGGATTCTAATTTCTAACTAAAGAAGAGGTAGATCAGATGATGACTACAGAATACCAACATTTTGGCAAATATGAGTTACACAAGAGAATCAGTCGTAATGCAAATGGCGAGTTCTGGAAAGGCTACGATCCCGAACTACACCAGCCAGTCGCCATCAAAGTGTATTACATCAACCAGGTAGATGCGACTTTTATTTCACGATTTGCGCAACGTATGGGAGTCCTTACTTCTATACACCATGCCAATATCGTACCCATCCAGGATTTTTACATCGCTCCCTCTAAGAATGCTGATGAGGCTGCATCCTCTGTGGCCTGCATCGTTATGGACTACATCGAAGCTCCGACCCTGGCGGACTATATTCGTAGTACATCGAGCCTGGGCAAGCTGCCGCCGGGTGCTGAGCTTCTTCATCTTTTTACCTCGCTTAGCCTGGCCATTGATTACGCTCATCAGAACGGTATTATCCATGGGCATATCAAACCATCCAGTATCTTACTTGGTAAAAACACTTCTTCCCAGAACAAGATCGGTGAACCCTTGCTTATCGATTTCGAGTTGTCCGGCATCCTGCAAAACAGCAGCAGCTTCTCCGAACCCTACTACCTCGCGCCTGAGCAGATAAGAGGATATCCCGCCAACGAGCGGAGCGATGTCTATACGCTTGGTATCATTCTCTATGAACTCTGTACCGGAGTACTGCCATTCCGAGGGAACAGGCGGGTCGCTATCATGATGCAGCATATAAATGCGCTACCTACGCCACCGGCTCTCTTGAACCCCACTATTTCGCCCGCATTGACGAATGTCATCATGCGCAGTCTTGCCAAGGACCCTGGAATCCGATTTGCCAGCGCGTCATCCATGACCGTAGCCCTGGCGAAGGCCCTCAACATGGCTGTTCCTGAAAATCTGGTTCGTTCTGCCTATCTGTTGGATTTGTTGAGTGATTCGGATGCCACACGCCCGAATAACCCGGTAGTCGCGCCGCGCATTATGCAGCCACTTCACATAACCTCTCAATTTGATCGCTCAACTTTTGCGCAAAATAGCTGGCCGTGGTCAGGAGCTTCTATAGTGGAGGCAGTACAGGCGCCGGAAAAGTTGTCTCGTGAGCAGGTTGGACGAGATCATTCAAGCGCAGCCTCTTCGCGTCCCACCCCCATTACCCCCATCCCCTCTATGGAGCCTTTTCCTTTCACGCGTCGACGCCGCTTTTACAAAACCTTGATTATCATCCTCATCATTTTCATCTTACTCAGCAGCATCATCACAGTGGGCGCGATATTACTTTCCTCGCGGGCGAGTCCATCCAATTCCCTGGTAGGCCATGCCTACCTGCTCAACAGTGGACAATTAACCGGTACTACGCAGGGCATTAATAGTGAGTTACAGATAAACCTGGCTAACATACAGAATCTTGCTGCCGGCACAAGCTATTATTGCTGGTTATTGGGCGATAAAACTAACACACATGTAGCCCCGCTCCTGCTGGGTCAATTAGCGCTCAATCATGGCGCGACCAATTTTCTCTATCCAGGTGATCAGCAACATGATAATTTATTGGGAACGTACAGTCGTTTACTCATCACTGTTGGTCGCACAAACGCTGCTGCAAGCGATCCGTTACGTGATACTGCTAGCTGGCGTTACTATGCTGAAATCCCTCAAACACCTATTCCTGGCGATGTGCTGCACTTCAGTATGCTGGATCACTTGCGTCACCTGCTTGTTAACTCTCCTGAGTTAGCACTTCGCCAGATTCAGGGAGGCCCTGCGATCTGGCTTGTCAGGAATACATCCGATGTCCTTGAACTTGCAAATAGTGCCGGGAACGATTGGCATAATAAAGATGCCAGTTCCTTGCGCGCGCAAGTCATCCGTATTCTTGACTATATTGATGGAACCGCCGGTGTTCAAACCGATGTACCCAAAGGTACACCTCTTCTGACCGATCCCGCGATCTCTCAGGTTGCCTTGTTAGGACCAACACCAGGGCAGCTACAACCACCCGGTTCTCTCTACACTAACAAGCCTCTTCCTGGCTACATTTACCTTGTCGGCATGTATACAAACGCGCTGCTTCAGGCGCCTCAGGCGACACCAGATCAGCATCAACTGGTAGCGCAGATTACTACAGGTCTGAACGAAGTAAAAAGCGCCCTGGATCAGATTCATCGTGATGCAGTTCGTCTTATACAGTTAAACAGTGGTCAATTATTGCAACCCGCGTCACTCTCTATGCTCAATGATCTGACTATGCAGGCGCAAAATGCCTATGCCGGCCAATTTGATTCCGTTACCGATCAGTTGAAAGGGGGAGTACTCTCGATTTATGGCAACCTCCAGCGCCTGGCAACTTTTGCCGTAATGCCATATACAGGTTCAGCCCTATAAGCAAAAGATGACGCCCTGGTGAATATTACAAACCAGGGGATCATGTCATTCTTCGCTGCGCTCAGAATCCCGCAGGCCACGGGAGATTCTGAGCGCAGCGAAGAATGACATGATCGATCCTCGTTGTTCATTTTCAGTGGGGACAGAGTTCTGAACAATCACGGTTCCTGAGAAATGTTGCGTAGTTCTGCCATACAAGGTATAGTATAAGAAATAGCCATCATCACAACAAACCGGAGACTATTGGAGCATGGACTCATCGCAACTGACAGTGGGAGTTGCCTTTTTAGCGGGGCTGGCATCATTTCTCTCGCCCTGCGTCCTGCCTCTCGTACCTATTTACCTGGCACAACTTGTTGGGCAAGGCATCTATCAATCAGCAGGAGATGGGGAGCTGCATGCGGGCCGCTTTATCACATTCCTGCACGCGCTCACCTTCATGCTGGGCTTTACCCTGGCTTTCGTCGCCCTTGGGGCCACCGCCAGTACATTGGGAGGATTTCTACGCGCCAACCAGTTCCTGCTGCGCCAGGTGGGTGGGATTGTCCTCATCATCATCGGCCTGCACCTGACAGGGCTGCTCAAATTGCCTTTTCTCTATTGGCAGAAACGCTTTGAATTTCATCCCAGTCGTCCCAGTTACCCGGCCTCTTTCGTCATCGGCTTGATTTTCGCCATTGGCTGGACGCCCTGCATCGGGCTTATCCTTGGGCCAATTCTGGCTCTCGCGGCCAATGCAGCAACGCTGCGCCAGGGGGTCTTGTTGCTGCTAGCATATTCGCTTGGCCTCGGCATTCCATTTCTACTCCTGGGCCTGGGATTGGACCGCTTTAGCAAGATATTGAAGTGGCTAAAGCCGCACCTGGGAAAAGTTGAAGTTGGAACCGGCATCATCATGATTCTGGTAGGGGTGATGATCTACTTCAACATGCTCATCTACCTGAATCACTATTTCAACCTGGGTATTAACCTGTAGGGGCCACGAAGGATTTTTCACAGCCCTGAGCCTGTCATTCTGAGCGCAGCGAAGAATCTATGTCTCATACCGCTGAGATTCTTCGCTGCGCTCAGAATGACAGGTCACAGAGTACTTTCCGATTTTGACAGTAGAAATTCGTTATCGGCCCGGTAGTGCTGGCTACCAGCATTCCTCAATATCTGCTCGAATCTCCCTTTCGATTTCGCGGTCGAATTCGATAGGCTCGCCAATAGGAGTGCGCGCCAGTCGCAACACCGCTTCGCGCAGGTGAGCCGGGGCGCGTTCGATTGTACAGCGCTCGTGGATGAGTCGCTTGATTTTCATATCAAAGTGGAACCGGCAATTACAACTGGAGCAATTCGAGAGGTGCTGCTGTACTATCGTGACCTCCTCGGCACTCAGTTCCCGGTCAATATAAAGATGGAGACGAGCCACGCTCTCAATACAACTCATAACAAATCCTCAATTTCCCAGAGCCTGCTAATTTTAAAACATTCTTTACCGGCTCATCGTGTAACTCTTATCTGATGATACTAACATATGAAGAGGGGCTTTCATTCCCGTTAAGAGTACGCTATACTAGCCAGGAAAGATCAGTGATGGGTATAGAAGCCAGATGATGGACTTTAGTGATCGACTTCCATTATCGTTTATGGTAGAAATCCCCAGTAGGTTGGTTGAAAGAGGAACATTGCATGTCCGATGAGCGAGAGCCAGTGGCGAAAGCTATAGAGCAAAAGCCGGTGGAATCTAATATATCGAATAACGAGGCCACACAAAATGGTGTCACAGAAGATTTTGAGGCAGGCGTCCTGGCCCAGTTGGATAGTCTCTATCGTACTGCGCTACGCTTGACCCATAACCAGCAAGAGGCCGAAGACCTGGTGCAGGAAACCATGCTCAAGGCATTTCGTTTTGCCGATAGCTATCAACGGGGTACCAATCTTCGTGCATGGCTCTTTCGCATCTTGAACACGTCTGCCATTAATCGTTTTCGCAAGCAATCCACTCACCCTGTCACAACTTCTCTGCCAGAAGGGGAAGATTTTTATCTCTACAACCGTATTCGTGACATGACGGGCCAGGAGTTGAGCGCGGCGGCGGAAGATGAAGTATTGAGCCAGTATCTGGATGAGGATGTATACCGCGCCTTAAACAATCTCCCTCTCAATTTTCGCATGCCCGTGATCCTCGCCGATATCGAAGGCCTTTCATATAAAGAGATTGCCGAAGCCTTACAGATTCCCATTGGTACCGTCATGAGCCGTATCTCGCGCGCGCGTCGCCAGTTACAGCAGTCGTTGTGGGAATATGCCAAAGAAAAAGGGTATGTGCCCGCCGGAGCGCCGCCAGACTCGAACAAGTCAGATGGAAAGCAAAAATAAGGGTTTGCTTTCCGGTTTGAAAGATGCCTGGCATCCGCAGCCAGGCATCTTGCTATTCGAACTCATGCTATACCATGCTGCCGGCATCGCGGCGTAAGGCTTCATTACCGGAACGTGTAAGCGTCACGTCAACACAACGGCGATCCGTCATATTCTCGGCCCTCTTGACCAGTCCTTTACGTTCGAGGCGCGCAACTGCTTTTGTCGCTGCCGCGGAACTCACACCTAAGGCGCTTGCGATCTCACCTACTGACCAGCGTTCCCGTTGAGCAAGAAAAGTGAGAACTTCGAACTGGCGGGGTGTAAGATTTATTTGTTCTCCATGTACTGTCGTCATTGGTTTTTCTCCTGAAACAAGCGAATTTCGAAGTGAATGATATCCGTGCAATATGTCTTGACTATGCCTGTATTCAGAAGACGTTCTGGAAGGGAAAAACGGGTCACCTGCGGGATTACCGGAGTAATTTGTTCAACGTGATGATCGCATTCGGGGTAGGACTTTCCGCGATAGGAGCAGCGTGTAGTGTAAAGAAAAAGACACTTCCCTCACCTGCTACTCCATTGCTCTCTAGCCAGATGCGCCCACCCATGGCCTCAATCAGCCGCTTGCTGATATAGAGACCTAACCCTGCGCCACGGGCAGGGCTGTTCATATCACGCTCGAGGCGTACAAAACGTTCAAAAAGGCGTTCCTGTTGATCCAGTGGTACGCCCAGGCCGTAATCCCGTACTCGCACCTTCACCATCTCGCCATCTAACTCACCGGCTATCTCAATCCTACTGCCAGCAGGAGAGTATTTAATAGCGTTACTCATCAGGTTGAGCAATACCTGGCGCAAGCGCAAATCGTCAGCCATCACCTGTATCTGTGCCGGGATATCGACGCGAACAGGCCGGCCTTCGCGTCGAATGACACCGTCGAGTATCTCCAAAATATGCTGTACCGGGCCGGCAAGCGGGATCGGGGCGAGTCGTATTTGTTCAACATCTACCTGTACGCGGCTCGCATCCATAATGTTTCCCACCATAAGCGTCAATTCGTCGCAGCCACGGTGCGCTTTCGCGATAAAGTCGGCGCGTGTATGGCCTGGGAGCGTCTCATGGTATTGCTCCAGCAATTCGATATAACCCTGTACAGCAGTCAAAGGAGTACGCAACTCATGTGATGCCGTGATAATAAACTGATCCTTCAGGAGATCCAGTTCCTTCTGCCGTTCATAAGCAGCTCGCAATGCGATAGTGATCTCTGCATTCTCCATTGCCGCCACGCACTGATTTGCGAACATACTCAATACACGCTTCTCTTCATGCGAAAACACATGCGGTCGAACATAGGAGAGCACCAGTATGCCAAATTGCTGCTCCCCCTTGCCCAGCGGGAGCCATGCGAATGGCAGGTGAGGAATCTGTGTTAAGCAGGTTGGCATAGTTGCCAATCTTGCCGGACTCGCCTCGATAGTGTTACCCGTATCATAAAAGTAAGCAGACCAATCACGCGCCTCAAGGCCGGTAATATCTTCCGGCAGGGCCAGGCGAGCCTCCGGCCCCTTATGAATAACCCGCTGTAGCGATCCGGTAGCGTCATTATGAAGCCAGATTTCAGCCCCGGCCCCAACAGCTTGCGCGACGGCCCCGGCATAGGCTTCGGCCACCTCCTCAATGCTCGTATACGCCTTCTCCAACATCGCGTTAGCGCTATACAAAGCGTTTAAAGTCGCTACATGGCGACTGGCGTGCCGGTACAAACGCCCCGTCTCCAGAACCGGTGAGAAACGACCAACAATCATGTGGATGGCCTCAAAGTCTGGTCCTGCGAACGGCTGGCCGTCTCCTCGTTCGCCTAAAAGCAGCAGGCCGATCATCTTGCCCTGCGTCCACACAGGAGCCAGCAGAGGATCCGCGCCCTCAGAAACGGTGGTAGAGAGATACAACGCAAGGCCTGATGGTTGCTCCGTGTCCGACTTAGAAGCTTCACTGAGCAACAGTGGACGCCTGGCCTGCTTCACATGACGAATAAGGGGAGCATTCGCGTCTATCCAATCGCCTTTTTCGAGAAAGGGGAATGTTGCATGCTCATTCGCTGCCGATTGGACTGTTTGCAGTACCATCTGCACAAGTTTAGCGCGCGATACATCGTGAGAATCGCCCTCCTTGAGAGCAGGAGCGATATGATAGCAACCGGTATCTTCGTCCAGGACGAGCAGGCAGACTTCCTGGGTTTCGAATGTATTTACTACTGTCAGGGTAAGCAATGCTGCTGCTTCCTCAAGGTTGAATGCTTCGCGGCTTAGCAAATCGGGGTTATTGACAAGCCGGCGATAATGAGCCATTTCATTGAAGAATAGTTTTTCTGTCACTACACGGGCCAGCCACCATGTACAGGGTCCCAGGATTATAAGGCCGGCCGCTATGCAGATCATGGCAGCGGAAGCATCATTGGATAGCAATAGATTACAGAGCATGACCACGAAATAGCCAACTATCGCCAGGCTAATGCTGCCTGCTATCCACGTGACTGCCCGGCGAATATACATATCGAATATCAGAATCTGGTAGCGGAGAATCGTATAGCCCAGCCCTAAAGGCAAGAGAATGGCGGAAAGTGTGCTTAATTGGGCATCAACTACATATTTGTTGGGAAGACCGAAGAGCAGGGGTAGCAAGGTCAATAAAAGAAAAGGCGCAAAAGCCAGTAGAACGCCGAACACAAATATACGCAATTGCTGCCGCTGGCGCAATGAAGATTGACGGAATGAGACAATAATGGTGACGAGGATGACCGTTAAAACGAGCAGGTAATAGCTATAATCCACGGTATTGAGCCAGCTGGGGAGACCCGGTGACCACAAATCGAGAAGCACTTCATTCAATGCTGTCACTATGCTCAGAAGTATGATCGCAACCGCATATATGTATAGTAATTGGATGAAAAAATGGCGCTGAACAGGCTTTGGCTTACTGGCGGATGATGAAGATAATGCAAGATAAGACCTGGGAAACACTAACAGCAGGACGGAGAAAGTTGAAAGGGCCAGCGGGCTGCTGGCATTGTTTATGGCTGAAAGAATCGGATTGTTTAATGCCGCACCTGTTTCTGAGGCGAACGCGACCATCATGGCAAAAGAAAAACAGAAAAGCAGGAAAGCTACATAACGATTGCGCGCGTAGAGCCAGATCAAAGCCCCAATCGCCAGAAATATCAATCCTATAAAAGCCGAAAAACCAAAACGTGTCCAGAATTGAAAAGAAGGCGAGGTATTGGCAGCTTCGTGAGAGAAAAAAAGTATCCCATCGATAGCCGACAGCAGGCAATAGACCGCGAGAGCGATCATTATAGCCAGCAGACGCCCCGCTCTGATCCGTATCCAGGACATGTACTTCATACGATTCTCCCCCCTGATTTCCCACCACTTCGACTTAATAAACCAGGCATTCACCGGCATACTGCTTTTAGATGCCTAGCAAAAAATGCAGCGCGGGAGAAACAGGCTTCTGAACCTCAATCTCCTGTAATCGTTCCCGAGCGCGTTCGCGATAGAGCAGGCAAATACCCCAGGTTGTAATTATTCCCTCTTGTAATGCCTTGCTCTGTCGTCTACTCTCCCCATCGGAATTTTCTGCTGCTTTCTGAAGAGAGGTGCTTATTTCTGCTGCGAGTACTACGGGCAGTGTTTTCTTTCCCCGCTTTAAATCTGATTTTATGCTTGTTCTTGTTGTATCGGTCGCCTCAACAATTACAGCATCCTTCTCATCTTGTAATAAATAATACAGGTCATGACAATCATTGTCAAGTTGATGGGCTATTCCAAGCAGCTTGCCCAGTTCCGAAAACTGCTCGCATAATGTATCATCCGCTCCTCCACATATTGCTCCAAGCCGGCAAGCAAGGCGCATAATTGAACCGGCCTTGCCGGACGCTATCTCTATACACTCTTCATGAGAAAAGTCCCCGGCTGATCGCGATTCTGCCAGTAAATCCCGGTGCTGGCCAGACGTGGCGGTAAGGGCGCATTCCTGCAAAGTATTGAGTAGACGTATGATGATGGCAGGCTCAATAGCCTGCTCGCTCAGAGACAGGATTGCCTGGTAGGACAATGTTAAAAGCGCCGTGGAGGCATTCAACACGCGCGGTATACCAATAGACCGGACGATGGGAGTCTGATCCTCATCCTCAACATCATCCAACAGGTCAAGCGCACAGACGAAACATTCCACTGCAACTGCTACACTGCTTGCGTATTCAGGATGTATATCTGGAGAGAGATGGTGCGCTATGAGCAGCGTCAAAAGCGACCACATACCGGCAGGAAGCACGGGAGCCAGAGCGCCGATTTCTGTATCAGGTTGGGAGAGAAGTTTTCCTGCACCTTTTAGGGCATGCACGACATCATTTTGTAGTAGAGGGTGTAAGGTAGCCACAAGACGATGAAGCCGCTCGCGAAGGATGCCTTGTTGAGCGGCTATTGAACTCGCTGAAAACTGAGAAGCGTTACTCATTTCAGGAGCCATTCTGATACATGTAAGAACCTACCTACCCTATCTTCTAATTGAGGAAGTCTGTTGGTACATCCAGGTACTAGTGAGACCAAAAATTGAGCGAAGGCTCCAACGGCTTCTCCATTGCCAGGTGCGGTACCAGGCGCATGATGATGCGAGCTACTCTGGGTGAAAAACCCTCACGCATAATGACGGTATCCGGAGAACTTACAAGTTCCTTACGCAATACTTCGTCTGTTGAGACGCGATGAACAAATTCTTGAATCTGCAGTTCTTCCATGAAAGTAAATCCTCTCCTTCTACTCGCCCCGGCCAGTATTCCACAGCACTTCCTGTTGTTGTGGTGGCACGACGGGGGAATATGCCGTGCTGTTGTACTGAAATTGACACGCTGTCTGGATCACTATAAGCGAAGCTCTCATTGCTGAGATGGAAACTGAATCGCACGCAGCATTATAGAGCCGCTTTTCGACGCACTACATGTCTGGAAATACGAAAAGCGCACTACACTACTGGGAATACTGAAAACACAACTCAGCAAGACATAAGGATATACGGTGCAACACTACAAGAACTAGAAAAGGGATGAAACTCTTCTTCCAGGCTACTAAACGGTTAGGTAAGATAATTATACTCAATGAACGTGGAAAATGCAAGGGGTTAAGGGATGAAAAATGCTTTTTTGTGGAAAGCAAGAGAAATGCGAAAGCTAAATGCACAATATATCTCATCTTTCGCATTTCTCAATCTTAGAACTTACTCACCGCCTGCACCGGAAGCGCCTTCGACAATCACCGTCTCTCCAACGCTCCTCTCGATTGCTTCCAGTTCAGCCTCGGAACCTTGAATAACCGGCCCCTTGAACCAGAAGCGTGCGCTTACAAGCCACCAGATACCAACGATGAGGAGGGTACCCAGTACTGCCACAGGAGCGTAATTGAATGTCGCCACGCTTGGAGTGGAGGTCGTTGGCAGCATGAACAGGATCGAAATGAAAATCACCCACAGCACCGCAATGATGCCAATTGGCTTGCTCCACGCCCCAAGATGCCACGGTCCGGGTTTGAAATCCTTCGCGAAGAGGCGCAGGAGTATCGGCAGGGCGTAAGCAATGTACAGGCCGATTGTAGCAATCGAGGTCACGGCAACATAGGCCACATAGTCAACCACCGTCGGCACCGCCAGGATGAATGCCGCCACTGCCGACAGGATGATGGCATTCTGCGGTGTGCGCCCCCTGTTAAGGGTATGCCAGATCCGGTGTCCGGGAACCGCCCCGTCACGCGAAAAGGCATAGATCATGCGTGAGTTCGAAGTGATCGAAGACATGCCGCAGAAAAGCTGCGCAACTGCGATACCCGCGAACAGCAGCGTGCCAAGCACAAAGCTCAAACGGCTTTCCAGGATGTAGAGTACCGGGTTGACGAAGCCTCCCGCAGCTGCCAGGTCCGGCGTCGCTGCCACAAGACCCATCAGCAGCGCGTAGCCGGCAATAGCCGAGACCACAACAGACATCACCACACCCCAGGGCGCGCGCGTCTCGGCGCCCACCGTCTCCTCAGTCATATGCGCCGAGGCGTCATAGCCCGTGTACGTATACTGCGCCAGGAGCAGGCTCAGCAAGAAAGCGTACCAGATTGGAAAGCCCGTCGCATTAAATTGCTGGTTGGGGGTAAAGAGCGTTCCGGCATTATTGAAGCCTTGCACATGAGATGCGGCGACCGGCGCGGCGCAACATACGCCCGCCGCGCCTGGATTGAACTGGAACGCGGCAAGCACAGCGACAACCAGGCTCACTACAATCGCGGCAACAAAGAAAATGTGCCATCCAACGCTCACATCGTTCAAAAACGCCACGATGCGCACGCCAAAGATATTCAGCAGCGCGTGTACGGTCAGCACAATCGCGTAGATCAACAGCGTCGTCCATTGCGTCGCGGGATCAATCACGAAAGAACCATTCATCACCACAGGCGCCGTGGCCGGAATCGAGGAGAACCAGGCATGCAACAGCACATCGATAGTCACAGCTGCCCCGTAGTCGATGCCCGCCGTGATAGCGACCTGGCCGATCAGGTTGAACCAGCCCGTAAACCATCCCCAGCCGGGTCCGCCTAGCTTGGAAGCCCAATAATACAGGCCACCAGCCGTGGGATAGGCGGAAGCAAGTTCAGCCATCCCCAACGCCACGATCACGACAAAAATGGTCACAAGCGGCCAGCCAATCGAGGCCGCGGCAAAGCCGGATGTCGTCGGTACAAGGTAAAAGAGCGTCACACAACCGCTCAGGATGGAAATAATGGTGAAAGAAATTGCGAAGTTGGAGAAACCGCCCATAGCGCGGAAGAGTTCCTGCGCATAGCCCATGCCATGCAGGCGTTTGATATCTTGCGCAATGAGCTGTTCTTTCGTAGGTCGGCTAGATGCACTCAAGAAACACCTCCCATTACATTACAATGTAGATGATGCAGGGTAGGACTGTTGTTAAGAATCATCGCAGGCGAACCTGCCACAGGTCGTGTCATGTTGAGCCTTTCGCTTCGCTCGAAGGTGAACTCCGCGAAGAATCTCTGCCTCGTCGTGCCTGGTTCCCTCCTTTCGCTTAAAAGATAGGAACAACTCCTTTTCGATTGCTACCTGGATATTTTAAGAAGGATAACACAAGATACTTGTATTGGCCCAATTATAGCATAATTGTCTATGATGTTGAGCTTCCGCGTCAAGTCTTGATTAGCTCCATTTAGAACAGGGAAGGTGTGCATGGTGACCATAAGGAGTATTGCACCTGTCCGTTTGACGAATTTCGCCAATGCCAGTACAATCAAGACGTACAGAATGAGAGGTGACTATGACAGAAAATACGTACTTGAATAGAGATGAAGAAGAGGATACAGATAGCTTGTCGCTGCCCGCGCTCGATCCCCTGGGAGTTCTCAGCAGCACTCGTTATGTAGTGGAGCAAGGCGAAAAAGCCTGGATCAACCGCAATCGTCTGCCCGATCTCGCGGCTACGCTTGTCGCCGCTTATCCACCTACATCGAGTTCTACATGGTATGAACGCTATCACTTTCATGATGGGACGGAACGCACTGTGAACTGGTTGCTCGTCCTTGATGCCCTGAACTTCTGCTTTTGGGCCGAAAAGGGCCAGCAGCGCTGGCACATCGAGTACCATGGAGAAACATTGGGCGGCTACTGGGCAGAGGCAGCTGCATTGACGCGAGCGGTCGAAGAAGGCATCCCTCTCTGGGATGCTGATTTTCTGAGTAAGATCAGCCGCGAGCAACTGGCGCATATTTTTCGCAGCGTCCCTGCTAGTGGGTATACGGATGGAGCACCTATCCCCCTATTTGAGCAGCGCCTTCAAAACGTGCATGAAGTGGGACGCGTCTTGTTGCAGCGCTACGACGGGCAATTCGCGAACGCCATCGAACAGGCCGATCACAACGCCGTCAAGCTCACGTTGCTCCTCGCGCAAGAATTTCCCTCATTCAATGATGTAACCTTGTATCGTGGTCATGAAGTGCGTTTCTTCAAACGGGCGCAAATCTGCGTCGCCGATCTTCACGGAGCGTTTAGCGGCAAAGGATGGGGCAGTTTTGCCGACCTCGACCAGCTTACCGCTTTTGCCGATTATAAGGTGCCGCAAGTACTGCGTCATTACGGTGTCCTCTCATATTCTCCATCGCTCGCCGCGCGCATCGAAGCGCAGGAACTGTTAGCTCCTGGCAGCGAGGAAGAGGTGGAGATACGGGCGGCTACCATCTGGGCCTGTGAGCTATTGCGGCGCGAGATAGAACATCTCACCGGCCACACCATCACAGCGGCAGAGGTCGATAATCGTCTCTGGCATACCGGTCAAAACCTGGCTGAGGTGAAACCATATCACCGGGTGAGAACAATATATTATTGAGCATGTCAGGAATATTTATGCAATGAAATTACAACTCTTACTGGCAGGCTTAGAAGAGCCACCGCTGGCCTTTCCAGGGATGAATCAAAATAGCGAGCAGGCCGAGATTACTTCGCTGGCATATGATTCGCGGCGCGTGCAGCCGGGCGGGCTTTTTGTCGCCGTTCCGGGCGCGCATACCGACGGGCGCCGTTTTCTGGCCGATGCTGCCCGCAATGGAGCGGTTGTCGCGCTTGGGCCTCAGATCGAGGAATCTTCCTTGCCTCTCCCATATATAGTGGTTCGGAATGTTCATAGCGCGCTGGCTGACCTGGCCTGCGCCTTTTACGGCTACCCGGCGCATCAACTCTGCACCATTGGCGTAACCGGAACTGATGGCAAGACTACCACCAGCAATCTCATCTGTACGCTGCTAGAGGCCGCCGGTAAGCGTACCGGGCTTATGACAACCGTCAACTTCAAGCTACCCGGGCAGGAATGGGAGAATGCTACCCGGCAGAGTACGCTGGAAGCGCCGGAAGTACAGCAATTGCTGCGCCGCATGCTCGATGCCGGGGCGACACACGCCGTGATCGAGGCTACTTCGCATGGGCTTGAATTGCAGCGAGTACGAGGATGCGAATTTGATATCGGCGTCGTCACAAATATCACCCATGAACATCTTGATTTTCATAAAACTATCGAAAACTACCGCCGGGCGAAGGCACGCCTCTTTGAAATGCTCGATCCAGAACGCGACAAACCGGTACGGAGGCAATCTGTCGCCATTCTCAATCGCGATGATGTCTCTTATGACGTGTTGAAGCCCTATTGTCGCGTCCCTATTCTCGATTATGGCATCGACTCACCCGCGGCAGTACAAGCGGTTGACCTGCAATTGCGGGCCGCCAGCACGCAGTTTCGCGCTATTCTGCCCGGTGTGGAGATACCTATCGAAACACGGCTCGTAGGGCGTTTCAATGTCAGCAATTGCCTGGCCGCCATTGCTACCGCATACAGCCAGGGAGTGAAGCCAGGTGCGATCGCGGCTGCTCTGGCAGGTGTCACAGGAGTATCAGGCCGTATGGAGCGTATCGATGAAGGCCAGCCGTTTACGGTTATCGTCGATTATGCTCATACTCCTGATAGCCTGGAAAAAGTACTTGCCATCCTGCGTCCCCTCACTCCTGGCAAGTTGATGGCGGTCTTTGGCTCAGCCGGAGAGCGCGATGTGCAAAAACGTCCTATTATGGGGCATATTGCCGCGCAGATGTGTGATTTTTTCGTTATTACAGATGAGGACCCCCGCGATGAAGATCGCGTGCAAATTCTGCGTGACATTGCCAGGGGCGCCGAGTCTGTAGGGAAACGTGAAGGCCCGGATTTCTTATGCATCGCGGATCGCACACAGGCCATCGCAACGGCGTTTGCCAGGGCGCAGGCAGGTGATACCGTATTGCTGGCAGGCAAAGGTCACGAACAAAGTATAATTATAGGAAGAGAAAAGTTGCCCTGGGATGATCGCCGCGTCGCTCGCGAACAACTGCGTAAGTTGTAGACATCGCGTTACCATCAGTCCATGTATCACGTTGCAACATGTGAAATGCGAATGCTCGATTGATCGCCCTCGCATGTCATCCTGAGTGAAACGAAGAATCTGTCGTTGCAACATGTGAAATGCGGATGCTCGATTGATCGGCCTTTCTGGAGTTGATATGGTACCAATCTGGTTGTTATTGATTTTCATTGCCTGTGCGCTGCTTAGCTTTTTGCTGTCGTGGGCGGCCAGACTGCTGTTTCCCAAATTTCGCAGCGGAGAATATAAACCTGGCCCTCATCGCTCCGACTTGCCGGTCATGCCAGCCAGCGGGCGAGAGATCAAGACGATAGAACTACCTCTGGTCGGTGGGCCGGCTCTCACGCTGTCCATTATCGGAACTGGCATTGCTGCCGGCTTTCTTTTCAATCTCCAGCCTGAGCAATGGACATTGTTACTGATTGGTCTCGGCGCGACCGCAGGGTATATGGTGGTGGGCTTTATCGATGACTGGCACAAGGTGTTCAGTAATGAGGGCATATCACAGCGCCAAAAACTGTTCGGGGTCTTGTTTGTCTCCATGGTGGCCGCCTTTCTTTATTACTGGCTTGATTCAAAAGGACGGCAACCGTACTCGCCTTATTCAGATATTATGGGTCCTCTTTTTCAGGCCATTCCCTATGCCTGGCTCGTGTTCCTCATGCTGATGACCGGGGTCATTGGCAGCGTTACCTCGCTCTCGGTTGATTTTAGCGATGGACTGGATGGCCTGGCAGGTGGCCTGGTTTTTAGCGCTGCGCTGGCTTTTGGCATCATTATTACCGGTATTATTGATACAAATCATCCCGAAGGCATCGTGTTGGAGATCTTATCACTCTTATGTGCTGCCGGTGTCCTCGGCTTTCTGCCGCTCAACTGGCCATCTTCATGGGCCGCGCGACGAGGAAGCGCAAAACGACGCGCAAAAGTTTATATGGGCGATAGTGGCGCCCTGAGCCTTGGTGGTATTCTCGCTATGATCGCCATTTTCTCGCGTAACGAAATACTCCTGTTGATGATCGGGGGCGCGTTTGTATTAGAAGGGCTCTCGGCCTTAATTTCGGCGCGAATGTTAACGCCTTTCTTCCGTCAACGCTTGCAGTTGTTACGCTTTGCCAGTCTAAAAGAATATGTTCCTCATACTGAATTTCCGCTGCCCTTTCTTGCTACACCGCTGCATCATCACTTTGACCTGCTCGGATGGGACCGTCGCCGGCTGGTCTACGGGGCCTGGGCACTCGGCGCGTGTTTTGCCGCGTTAGGTGTGATGGTCGTCTATGCCCCGGAAACCTGGCAGCGCTACCTGGGACGCATACTCGTACTGCTGCTGGCATGGGTGGTCTGGTCAAGTGGTTCCTGGACACGCCGTTACTTTGTCGGCAAACATCCCGCGAAGCGCCCGTACCGGCGGCGCCTGGCGCTCTTCTATGGTTTCCCTTACAGCGTCATGGGCATACCCCTGTATCATCTTGTCGAGGTGATCGAAGCCAGCGAAGACGTGATTGAGACACCGGCTGAAGAACTTGCTCTCTGGAAGCGTATGAACATCTTTGATGCGCGTGCCATGCTTGGCCTCTATTGCTACCGCGCGGGTTATTACCCTGCCGCCCTTGCTCAATGGACGCGTATTCCAGAAAGCAACCGCAAATTGCGCCCGAATATCTCCAATCTGCTGGAGGAGCTAGATAATCGCCTGGCATTGGAAAATCAGGAGACGCAGCCCATGCGCAGGGATCAGATATTGCGCACGCCCGTACTCACAGGCAATCTCCCACCTGCCGACTTGCCGAACCCGCACGAACCGGTCCGCAGCGATGAAACGTTCGATCCCCGATTTGGCATGAGGTAAGCAACTTTTGCTCTATCCGTGATGATGTGTTATAGTTCACTTAACCTTTCCTTAATATTCGTATAACATTCCACAGGCTTTTTGTGAAGCGGCAAACAGTCATAGCCGCTCAAAGCTGTTACACTTAGAACAACGGCCCGTCACCTGCCGGAGCTTTTGTAAAAATGCCGTAGGGAGAGCGGCTGGTCCCTGTCCTCGTACCCCAACCAGGACAAGGACAGGCCATTGTCCCTACAGCGGAGAAGGTTAAGATGCGATTCTGTTTCATCGTTGAGGAGCAATATCGAAATGACCCTATGCCCCTGGTCATCGCAGACCAACTGCTCCAGTGGGGACATGATGTCGATGTGCTGGAACCACATGCAATGGTTACCTGCCTGAATAACCTCGCGCAGCAAGGCTACGATGCGTATGTACTCAAATCGCTGGCAGACGGTCCCGGACTCTCTATCCTGGAAGCCGCGGAGGCAGTAGGTATTCCAACGATCAATAATTCTCGCGCGATCCGGCTGGTCAGAGATAAGGCTGTGGCCGTCGCATTCGCGCGCGCGCATGGTTTGCCCATCCCTCCAACCTACTTTGTTGCTCACCCGCGTCTCCTTAAGCAAATTCCGGAGACCGATTATCCCATCGTCGTGAAGCCGAGCAATGGCAGTTCCTGTCGCGGCATCTATCGCCTCAACCGCCCGGCTGACCTGGCGGAATTGGAGATTGCCGAGGCGAACGACAGTTTCTTCCTGGCTCAACGTTACGCAGAAAATGCCGGATTTGATATCAAAGTCTATGTAACAGGCAAAGAGGTCTACTCTGCCATTGCAAAAAAATCACCCTTGCACTCAACGGTTGAGGAACATTTTGTGCCATTAACGCCGCAGGTGCGTAAACTGGCTCTAGAGGTTGGCAAGCTCTTTGGATTGGATATCTACGGCATGGATATCGTCGAAACCCCTTCTGGCCCTGCGATTCTCGATATCAATGATTTCCCCAGCTTTGGCGGCGTGCCGCGAGCCGTCATAAGGGTCGCTGAATATGTCCTGCACGCCGCCAAACGCGCGGAAATTCGACGCATGAACCATACTGGACAGCGTAAACAAAAAGCGCTGCTGGCGAGTTGAAGCTCAAAAAGAGATCGATAGCAGCGTATTTATTCTATCAAAACATAACACTATGACATAGTTGTTAAAATAAATTGCAGAGGAGAGGTATATGGCAGCACAAGCACAGATAGCATCGTCATCGAGACGTTTTGGCGCGGGGCGATTGTTCACCTGGATGATGGGCATCGTCTCTTTTGGCCTGCTGGCATACCTGGTGTTTCAGATTGCCTATCAATTCGTTGTACCCCCACCGGCTCACCGGCTCATCCTGATCGAGGATTACCCACTTCCTAGCGGCCTACCTACTCCCGCCCAGGAAAAATTGCTTGTTCCTGGCGCTGCCCAGCAGACCTTACTTACCCCCGGCGTGGCGATCGATTTCGATCATTTCGACTTTGAGGCGCTGGATGTAGCCACGCATCGCCTCTTTATCGCCCATAGCGGACCCACTCCTGACCTGCTGGCGATGGATCACAACGTGGATTTCAACGAAGGGCGCGATGGGCCATATGATGGGCATATTGTTGTCTTTGATACGCAGCTGGTAAAGATCATCGCGCGTATCAATATCCCCCAGGTCGCTGGTATTGTGGATGCCCCTGACCTGGGCGAGGTGTTTGCCGCCAGCGATAGTGATCAGAGCATCATCTACGCCATCAATGTACGCACCCTCAAAACCACACCGATCCGCCTCGGCGACCTCGAAAGCCCTGATGCCCTCTTCTATGACCCGGTTGGCAAAAGGATTTTCGCCTCTGACCCCGGCACACCGGCCAACCCGACTAAAACAATGAATGTAGCCAGGAGCAATGAGAACGTCGCCGTCATTGATGCCGTCCATGATAAACTGCTCAGATATATCAACCTCGGTAACCTGCCGCTCTTGCCGGGCGAAAAAGTTCCCGCGAATATGATTGCGCCTGGCAATATTCCGCTCTACGGCCATGATGTAGGGCATAATGTGTACGATGAGGGCTTGCAGCGCCTCTTTGTGACCTCTACCGTCCTGCCAAATGCCGATGATCCCAATCCATTCGTCTTGCCGCCGCGCGGCACAGGCGAGTTCTTTGAAATCGACCCGGCCAACCCAACCAATCCGATTGTGAAGGAAATCGACCTGCCGGCTACATGCAGCACTCCGCATGGACTTGCTATTGATGAAGCGCAGCAAATTGGCTTTATCGCCTGTGTGGACCTGGACGCCGCTACCAACCTCTTTTCCAATCTCGTCAGGGTTGATTTAAGGACCATGACGGTGATTCCTACCAATCCCGGAACCACTCGCCTGGAGGGCGGCCCGGATATCATCAGGATAGACAAAGATAGCGCCAGGAACATCGATGTGTTGTTTGTAGCCTGTAAAGCCGGCATCTCCATTTTTGACATCACGCCCGGTCATTTTCACAAACTCGGTGATGAGATCCTTGGTAAGCAGACACACTCCATCGCCATCGACGAGGCAACGCAAACAGTCTACCTGCCGATCATCGTTGGTGGAAGGCCGGTACTGAGAATTGCCAGGTATAATCCCGATGGGCAGTCCCTCGCGTGAAAAGTCTTCTCTGTTCTTTAGAGAACCGGACCAGGGGCTTTAGAGCGATGTATGTAGTATTGGGCTACGCGACAGAATTGGCCACCCGAAATGGAGCCAGATCAATTTTTCGATAAACTCAGTAGATTTAAACGCCAATCCAGCAAGAGCTTATTGACGGTGAGAGCAAAGCAGGTATCTTTGATGTACCTGCTTTGCTCTTGATCGCCGAGCAAATGCCTCTTTTTCGTCTTAGCTATACTCCTCGGTGAGCGTCTGTACGGGGCTGTTGTTTATGTTCGCATAGGATCCCACGGCCCAGAGGTTGGAAGAGCTCACTGCTGCCACACTATTCAGGAAGTTTTGAGCTGTCCCAGCATTAGGACTGGGGACGGTTTTCCAGCTTTTCCCATTCCAATGTTCGATCAGTGTCTGGCCAGCAGTATTGTTATTCGCATAGGCTCCCACGGCCCAGAGGTTGCTGCCACTTATCGCGGTTACTCCTATCAGGGAGTTTTGAATTGTCCCCGGGTCAGGACTGGGGACGATCTTCCAGCTTTTCCCATTCCAGTGTTCAGTCAGCGTTTGGGTAGGTGGGCTAGAGGGAGCACCAGAATACCCTACCGCCCAGATGCTGCTAGCACTGACGGCAGCTACTCCAGAAAGTTGGTTGGGAACGGTTCCTGTGTCTGGGCTGGAGACGACCTGCCAGCTTTTCCCATTCCAGTGTTCAATCAGCGCCTGGTTGGTCCCATTGCTGTTTTGATAGGATCCCACGGCCCAGATGTTCGTGGAACTGACAGCCGCTACGCCATTGAGGAAGTTGCTACCAGTCCCAGCGTCAGGGCTTGGTATGATCTTCCAGCTTTTCCCATTCCAGTGTTCGATCAGTGTCTGGTCGGTGCCACTACTGTTACGGGTATATCCTACCGCCCAGATGTTGGTTGCACGGATGGCCACCACTCCGACGAGTTGGTTGTAGTCCATCCCAACATCAGGACTGGAGACGACCTGCCAGCTAGTGCCATTCCACTGTTCAATCAATGTCTGGCTAGGACTACTGCCGTTTTGATAGGATCCTACGGTCCAGATGTCGCTGGCATTGACAGCCGCCACACCATTCAGGGAGTTGTCCGTTGTCCCAGGATCAGGGCTGGAAACCACCTGCCAGCTGGTGCCATTCCACTGTTCAATCAATGTCTGGGTGCTGGTGCTATCATAGATTCCCACAGCCCATACATTATTCGCTGAAACGACAGTTACTCCGTTCAGGTCGTTGAAATTTGTGCCGGGACTCGGGCTAGAAACCACCTGCCAGGAGGCGGCCTGGACAGGTGGTGAGCCGAGCAGGAAAAGTGTAACCAGCAGAGCCAGGAAAGTGGCAGTCGAACCTCTCTTCATATATGCCTCCCCTTCTGAGATTTAAGATGTGACGAATTGCAGCACCGCCGTGGGGGCAAAGTAAATGCGATCACCATTGTTGAGCGTGAGGTGGTCGATGCGCTGGCCGTGGTAGAGCATGCCGTTCAGGCTGTCCGCATCCTCGATCACCCACCCCCCGTTCTCCTGGCGTATCCTGGCGTGCAATCGCGATACACGCTGCGAGGGTATTTGCACATCATTTGATGACAGCCGCCCAACGGTCATGATGGGTTTGTTAAGCGCTCGTTCGCCGATGACTCTGCCGTCCAGCTCGATTCGTACACGCGCTTGCTGGGGAAGGGCAGGCAGCACTACCTGCTGTTGCTGTTGGCGCTGCCGGCCGTTTCCATCCGGGCGCGCAGGGGCATAGATGGGCGGCTGCGGTTGGCCGAGCGGTGGGGGCGAGAATGGCACGTTTTGTCCTGCCGGAGGCACCGGTACAGCGGCAGCCTGGAAACCGGCCGGGCGTGGTGGCTGTGCTGGCACCTGTTGCCGCTGCCATTGCTCGTAGGCATCCAGCGGCACGAAGGCCGAACGGATAATGGACTTCTCGGCGGCCTTTTCCAGGTTATAGCGGTTCTGCTCCGCCAGCAGCGCCGCGAAGACCCCACCTCTGCGCTTCAACTCCTGGAATGTTCCCTGCTCGGCAATCTGTCCATTCTTGAGTACGATGATCTCCTCGACATTGCCCAGTGTGCTCAGACGGTGTGAAATCATGATCACCGTGCGTCCAACAATCAATGTTTCCAGCGCGTGTAGCACCTCGGACTCCGATTCGACATCCAGCGCGGCGGTCGGTTCATCCAGGATGAGGATGGGGGCATCGCGCAGGATGGCGCGCGCGATAGCCATACGCTGGCGCTGGCCTCCCGACAGATTCTTGCCCTGTTCGCGAATCATGCCATCATAGCCGCCGAGGTCGCGTATGATAGTCTCGTGAATGTTGGCCTTTTTCGCCGCCTCGATCACTTCATACAGCGGCGCGCCGGGCTTGCCAATGGCAATATTTTCGGCCACCGTCCCCTCAAACAACACCGAGTCCTGTAACACCATGCTCACATTTTGCCGTAGCACAGTCAGCGGGTAGGCGCGGTTATCAACGCCGTCAATCTTCACCGAACCCTGCTGAATTTCATAAAAGCGTGGGATCAGCTTGACCAGCGTTGTTTTACCGCCGCCGGAAAGGCCGACGAGCGCGACCTTCTTTCCCGCGGGAATATGCAGGTTGATACCCTTGAGGATAGGTTGATCTGCCGCGTAGCCAAAGACGACATTCTCAAAGCGAATATCGCCTTTCAGCTTGGTTGGCCCGGCATAGGGCGTCTTGCTCTCTAATACTTCTGGCGCCTGGTCCAGCACCTCTTGAATGCGTTCCGCGCCGGATGCGGCAGTGCCATAAAGGGCAGTCAGTTTAGAAAGGTCGCGCATCGGCTGGTAGAGCAGGCCAAGGAAGATGAGGAACAGCACCAGCGTGCCGATATCCACGCTAGCGGCCGGAATGGTGAAAAAGCCGAGTCGAAAAGCGTTACCGGCGGCGACGTAGCCTCCGACACCGATGACGGCCGCCGTACCCAGTGATACCAGGAAGCTGACGAGAGGAGCGAATTGCGCCTGCAGGCTACCGGCGCGCAATCCTGCCTTGCGGTTCTTATCGACGTAATCGCCAAAGCGCAGCGCTTCCCTCTCTTCGCGCGTGAAGACCTTGATCACGGTGAGCGCGTTGATATCTTCGGTCGCTACATCCGCGACCTGGCCCGATGCCCTGGCCGCCGTCTTCGTAGCCGCCTTGATGTTCTTCGTATAGCCCAGCGTAATCATGAACAAAGCGGGCACAATCGTCAGCGCGATGACGGTGTAGGCTGAGCTGAGGAAGAGCATGACGGCCACAATCACTGTCAGCGTCAAAACGGCGGCGAGCAGGTCTACCAGGCCATCGGTGACGAGTTTCTCGATGTCGGCGATATTGCCGGTGATGCGTTGCACCAGATCGCCTTTCTTCTGCTTGCCATGCCAGTCGAGCGATAGGCGTTGCAGGTGTTCAAACAACTGGTTGCGCAGTCTGGCCGTCAAATGTTGCGCGATATAACTCGCGAGGTAGAGGTCCAGGTAGGCCAATAACGCGGATATTGTGCCAAAGACGATGAGCATCAATACCGAAAAGATGATCACACCGTTGGTACTATGATGGGTAGTGACTAATATGGGATTTGGGTCCGAGGGTGAAATGGGACATGGCGTCAATCCTGGCGTCTGATTTGGACCGTTTGGCGTCAATGGAGCAAGCGATGGATCAAACAGGGGGATGTCGAATTTATCGAGTAAGGGATTGAGAAAGCCGAAGGTGCAGGCTGGATCGTTACCAGCATTGGTGACCTTGGCCGGAATAAATTTGAGGGGGAATGCAGCGGCTATAGTGCTGACTACCTGCAAAACGGTCACTATGATGGCAAGTGCGATGAGCAGGCGGAACCCTTTCAGGTTGCGAAAGAGAAATTTGAATAATAACATTACATCCTCCTGAAGTTAGTTGAGAGGCATGCCGCGATCTCATCAAGCATGGCAGACAGTTCTTTGGGTCGCGGGCTATTAAGGCGATTGACACGCCGGGTAGCGATTTTGAAGATGAGCGCGGCTTCATAGAGCTGGGAGCGCTCGAGAATACCCTGGATAGCTTCCTCTGATGTGTCCAGATCGCGCATAGCTTGCGCGTAGGTTGAGACAAATTCGTGACTTGCCGCCTCGAACCATTCGCGCATGCCGGCACGCCTGTACCAGAGTCCGTTTGGGCGCAGGTAGGCCAGAAAATAGCCAACGTCCAGCGCAGCATCCGCCAGGCAGAAACCATCAAAGTCAACCACGAACACCTGGTGGCTGTGGAAGAGCAGCTGGCTCGGCTTAAAGCCCCCGTGTGCCGGTCGATACATATCTGGTTCGAGCATTTCCAGTCCGCTCGCCAGTTGCTCCGCGAGTTGCTGCACTACTTCGGCCTGCGCGGGGTTATGAGCGGCGATGAGCGCGGCTCGCTCGCGGGCGCGCCTGGCTTCTTTGGAACCCCTGCGTGGTCCGGTTTCATTCGCTCGCACTGCGCTGTTGTGCAGGCGAGCCAACGCAATCGCCGTCATACGCAGTTCTTCGACGGGAATCGTGATGGCAACGATTTCGCCACCTTGTCCGCGTTCGATGGCGGGCTGCATTGCCTGCGTTCCGGTGATAGCTCGCTCCTGCGGATCAGCAGGTTGTATGGCTTCATTCAATGTGATACCCAGGTCGGCAAGCAGCCCAAGTGGTCGTGGCAGTATAGGCGACCGCAATTCCTGGCCGGCTGTGCGGTTGCCAGGCATAGCCACTTGCTCATCATAGAGCCGCTGCTGCAATGCCTGCACAGCCTGAGCCTGCTGTGGGTCAGCGTATACTTTGCCGTAGAGAATCATCTGCCGGAGTTCCTCCCCCTGTGCCAGCGTAAGATGGTAGCGCACCACGCAGCGGCTGGCCGGCTTATAGCGCACTGCCTCCGCCCTCGCATTCACAAGCCGCCAATCATTATCTTCAAGCAGTGTTCGCGCTGCTTGCTGGAGTGCGGCAAATACCGGGCCTTCCTGACTCGTATCGCAACTTGCTGCCAGCGCGGGCAATCCGTTGTCTGCCGGGAAAGCCTGAACCGATAGACCCAGTTCCTCGGCGCGCAGCACACCCGATGGTTGCACTTCTAGCGCTGCTTCCTGTGCCTCACCCCTATCAAAACGAATATACGCGCCATCCAGTGCTTTTTCGTCCAGCGTCAGGCTGACTAACCGTTGCGGGTCCTGTGTATGCCCGGCGCCGCGGTATCCCGGCTTATCAACCGCATAGATTACCGCCAGTCCGCGTGCCGGTTTACGACGCAGGTAGCGCACAAATAATCCCACCTGCTTGCCAGGTTCTGATGATAGAGGCTGGTGAGCGCGCTCAAAAAGGCTAATAACAATACCCGGCAAATCTATAATAGAAACAGTTGATTGAACCAGCTTTTCCACCAGCTTGACCAGGGCGCGGTCGGCCCCAGGGACGCCACGAAAACCGGGAAAGCCGTTGACATCGACAATGATTGGCCCTTTTGCCGTCATCAGTAGATCGACACCATAGAGGCGCATATTGAAGATGCGACCGATCTCCAGCGCAATATGTGCCCAGTCTGCCGGCAGCTCATCTGCTGGAATGACGAAATCTTCTTTTGATGCCTCCGGTTCTAGCGGCGTGCGGCGACGCGCAGCGAAGATCTGCTGGTCAATAACCCACAGCTTGATATCCCATCCGTCGCCGGCGGCGTATTCCTGGAGCACCACCGGCTCCTCACTCCAATTGTTTGCCAGTTCTTCCAATTGCTCCCTGCCGCGAACCAGTGCGACGAGGTCTCCACGATGGCTGAAACGACTTTTAAGGATCACAGGGAAGCTCAGCTTCGCAAGAAAAGAAGTGTTTGAAGCAAGTGCCTTCAGGCTCTCAAAGCTGACGGTATGCGGCCAGGGCAGGTTTGCCTCACGCATGCGCTGAGCCATCAGAACGCGATCCTGGCATGTTACTGAGGAGGCCCAGCTATTGACGACGAGCGCGCCCTGCTGCTCCAACGCGCGCGCAACTTCCAGCGCCTGTGGCGCGTGCGATTTCAACAGGTAGAGGTCCGCTCGCGGGTATTGTGCCTCCTCCGCAATGGCCTCTTTACCGGTGAGTGGGCGCACATCCAGCAGGCGTATCGTGTGATTGCTACGTAATGCTTTCAAGACTGGCGCGATCACCGGATGACGAGGTGTTTCCGGGTTATCCATAATCAGGCAAATGTGCATATCTTTCACTCCTTAAGACAGCATATTATTGCAGCTTTGCGCAAAAAAAGAAACCCAACCAGTACTTTGCCTGATCTTCAATCCCTGATAACCGGTTTTAGAAGAAATAGATTGGGCCACCATAAGCGCTCCTTACATCTTTTGAAATCTCTTTGCCGAAGGGATATGTTTGCTTCTACTACCTTATATTATTGATCAGAATGAATGGGTTTGCGATGATGCATTTCACGCGAACAATGTGAATATTTACCGCCTGCCGGGGAAGGCGACCAGGGAGTTCACAAGGTAACGCTCTTACCAGAACTATATTCGTTCAAAATGTCGTCGCAGCTCGGCATAGGGTTCTTGCAAGTGTTCTTGTGCGACGAGAGCCTCAACCTTTTTTTGCAGAGCTTCCCTATCCGTGTGCCCTATGCGCCGATCCAATGCCAATGCTTCTACCCATACGCTAAGAGCTTCAGAGTACTGTTGCTGCGCTAGATACAGCTCTCCCAGGCGATGCAAGATTGCGCAGCGTTCGGGAGTAATATTCAATTCGTTGGCAATGTCGGTGGCCTCCTGATAAAAATGCTGGGCAGCGGCAAAATCCCCCATGAGTCGCGCTATATCGCCCAGGCCACGCAGCGCCCTGCACTCGAATTGGCGCGCACCCTGCGAATGTGCCAGAGCAAGCGCTTGCTCGTATTGTTCCCTGGCCACCATAAAGGCGCCCTCTTGCTGCGAAAGCGCCGCCAGGGCATTTAATGTTCGCGCCTGGTCTATACTATCTCCAATACTTTTGAAGAGCGTCATAGCATCTTCATAATACGTGCGAGCAAGCTCCAGATTGTGCTGCTTACGTGCGATATCCCCTTTTACTCGCAAGGCCCATCCTACCCCGCGGTCTGCCCTATTCTCACGGAAGATCGCCAGCGCTTCCTGGCTTGACGCTTCGGCCTGTTCGAATTTTCCCTGGTCCACGTAGACAGCGCTGCGGTCGGTCAAGACCCAGCCCTGCCAGAAACGCAATCCCTGCATCGTAAAGAGTCGCAGTGCCTCTTCGTAATCCATCAGCGCTTCCGGGTAGCGACCAAAGGCTTCGTAAATGGTGCCGCGATCTCGCAGGGCCTGGGCAATCCCTTCATCGTTATGGAGCGAACGGAAGCTGTCGAGCGCGCGCTCAAAATAGTCAAGCGCTTCGGAATATCTTCCTGCCCCGCGATTGACCTCGCCCAAAACCAGGTGCATCCATGCTATGCCCCTGATATCGCCGGCTTCTCCAAAGAGTTCCAGCGCCTCCTCTGCATGGGCCCTGGCCTGCTGGAATTGTCCCTCTTCACGATAGAGCATCGCGAATTCGTAGAGCGCCCAGGCCTGCTCGTCCGGCTCATGCTGTTCGCGATGGAGCGCCAGGCTGCGTGTAAGGCAGCCGATTGCCGCTTCGTACTGCCCCTGTTGGCGCAGGATTGCTCCAAGACAGCATTGAAGTCGCCCTTCGCCCGTTTTATCATCCAGGCTTTGCGCGAACTGCACTGCTCGCCGCAGAATTGTGCGCAGTTCAGAGACTTGCCCATGACCGCATAATGCCCATGAAGCCTGTACCGCAAGGCGAACGGCTTTTCGCAGATCCTGTGGCTCTCCTGCTTCAACCAGGTGTTCGAAAGCGGCGAACCACTCCTCAGAGGTGGGATGCGGTCTGCTGCTGTAATAAGCGGCGGCGACCCGGTGTACGCGATGATGTTCGTCTGCCGGCAGCAGCGAATGGGCATATTTACGTACCTGCGTGTGGATGCCGTAGACGCGGCCATCAAATTGCATGAATGAAGCCTGCACCAGTTCATCGCGTGCAGTGCTCCAATTTTTTTGTAATTCTACCGGAATAGCAAGGGCGGATTCGGCCTCTTCAAGCTCAATGGGCGACCACTTTTGCAAGAGATGTTCTCCATCCATACGTTTAAAGGCTCGCAACGCATCTGTCTTTCGCGGTTCAATCAAGAGCAGAATCTGTTCTGTCGTGAAAGGGAGTTTAAACGTTGATAGGTATGGAAGCAGCAACTGTGCCGGTTGCGAGAGAAGATGATACGCCACATCCAGAACGGCCCATACTCCCTCCAGAGGAGACTCGCGCAACACGTCGCGCACTTCCTCAAGGGGACGCGTCGCCGCTTGCGGTTGATACACCCGGCCATCAATCGAACGCGCCCTCCCCACAATGAGTTCAGCGCCAAGGGGATAGCCATCCAACAGGTCGCAAATCTCCTGTAAAATGGCTCTCTGTTCAGGGTCATCCAGGTGAATGCGTTCGGTGAGGCCATTTTCTTTTGCCAGTTCAGTAAAGAGATGAAGCAGGTCCTCGCTCGTCATTTTGTCGACCCGGTAGTCATACCAGTTGTAGTTTGCGCCGGCCAGGGCAGCAGCAATGGATGGATCGGAGTGTGAGGTGGCCAGAACCACGACCTGCTGCGGCAGCTTACTGAGGAATCGGTGCCACATCGTAACCGCTGTGCGCTCCTGAACTTCATCAAAGCGATCAAGCACCAGCAGGCACGGCATTTCCCGGTTATCCAGCGAACGAAACGCCGAGAGAACTACTTGCTCGGCATAGTGTATATCGGATGAATGTATGGCATTGATGACAACATGCAGTTGATGCGCGATCTCCAACAGCGCATCAATGAAAGATCTGCCTCCCTGCAAAGAAACGCCAATAATGCCGCCAGGAAACTTCCCCTTATTGAGCCTTGCCGCCTCGAATGCCAGCGCGCTCTTACCGATCCCTGCCGGGCCAACCAGCGCAATATGATGAACTCCCTGGCTCAAGCGAGGCTGGCTTCGCGACTCAGTCCAATCATCATCTTCTCCAATTGCCTGTGAGAGCAGGGTTGTGATGTCGCGTAGTTCCAGAGTGCGGCCCACAAATGTGCTGGGGGCGCCCAGGTGAGCGAGCGGGTGATCAAGGTCTTCGTGACTCTCATGTGTACTCAGAAAAGCTACCGGTCCCTCCCTTCCCTCGACCACCTTGCGATATAACACGGGGATAAACCAGCCGTGAAATTTCTTGGCCGGCAACATTGCCTGGCGGGCGCGTGCCAGCGCTTCCTCCAACGTGCGCTCTTGAGCCAATGCGGAGTAGAAATGGAACATAAAAATAGGGCTGGCTTCATCCTGCAAATTGAACGGCATGGCTACGACTGCCGGCACCTGTGACATCACCAGCGCCGTTGCTAATGTAGCATTAACGGCGGGTCGCCTGCGCCTCTGGCGTGCCTTCTCGTCTTCTACTTTGGCCGTCTCGCAAGCAGAGAAAACGGCCAGGCGTACATCACTACTGATGAGTAGAGAGCGCAGCGTTTCCGTATCAACCAGCCTTGTCTTTCCCTCGTCGTCACAGAAACACAGGTACGTTTGCGCTTCTACACGATTCAGGGGCGTACCGCAAGCAGCGCAATTGCGGGCCGTGGGAGGGTTCAGTTCATCGCAATCTTCGGCGGGGCAGAGACGACCATAAGTACCGTGCCCATCAAAGTGGATAGCATAACAAGGAGCCATTTCTTCTCGCTCATCCAGCATACTGACGCCACCATACGAACTCAGATAATCGACCAGGTGGTCGTATGTCGCCGGCTCCAGGCGCTCTATGAACAGCAACCCTTTCTCTCGCAAAGGAGCGAGACCTCGAGCAAGCGCCTTAAAACTGCTCTCCGTTTCTAATGGGGGAAGATCACACGGGGATGCTCCTATATAGAGTAATTTCATCGGCGGATAGACCGGTAATTCTTCCCTTTTCGCGTTGTCCTCTATCATCAGGGCGCGTGTAAGGGTGAAAATACCGGAAGCAAGCAGGAAGTGCTCGCCGTTATGCAGTAGTTCCCACGGATAGCGCACAAACTCTTCGCATCCCGGAGCGAAACAGAGCGTCAGGGCGACGGTACCGCGCTTATGGAGCGTGCGCTGAATCACCTCGCGCATCACTATCCGAATAGAGCGGCTTGAAGATGCGCGAGAAGGTGCGGCTACATCTGATCCACATAACGCAAGAAAGAGTGTTTCCCCAATCTCACGTAGTTCTTCGTCCTCAATCAGTGAATTATTGAGCTTTCTGAGCAAGCGATTGAGCTGCGTAGGGGTATAAGGGTTGACAAAAGAACCTCTGATGGTACGCCCGGAGTGGCTCTCCTTTACCTGTAGTTCAATATTGCCACCCTCGCCCTTACGGAAAAGTAGCGTCACTGTCTCACGCATGTAATCGGCATCTCCCACAATCCAAAATACTGCTAAACGCCTGGACGCGATTGATCCGTTGAGGCGAGCGACCACAAGGGTACGCCGTTACGGGCCACAGTTAATTGAAGTAAATCGTCCAACAAGCAAATGCAGAAATACTCCTACCAGGCGTACCAGGTGCATCTTAATCAATGTAAGTATAACACAAGAATTGTATTATATGGAATAGGGAGCGCCGTGAAGGTTGAGGTGAGTTGGCGACCACAAAGGCCGATGAATCGGCGCTGGGCGCGATCAATCAGCCCCTACTCGCCCCAATATAGCTCCACTTTGCCAAAACGAACCCGATCTCCAACCTTGACGCCTGCATCTTCCAGCGCCTTCGTGACTCCCATCTTAGCGAGAGTCACCTGCAAACGGTCCATGCTTTCTTCGCTCTCCTGGTTCGTCATATTCACTGTCCGCTCGACACGTTTGCCTCGCACAACGTAGACGCCCTGTTCTTTCGTGATCGTAAAGGCATCCTGCGGTTGTGGACGTAAGACGGTTTCCTCCATACCGGTAATGGATTGTTCCGCGGCCCGTTCCGCCTCTTCCTGTCGTATTTCCTGCAACCTGCGCGCGGCGAACTGCATGAGTTCATCGACGCCTTGATGAGTAACGGCGGAGATGGCAAACACGGGATAGCCTGCCGCCTGGGCTTTGGCTTTCAATGCGGGCCAGCGCTTCTGCGCATCCGGCAAATCCATTTTGTTCAACGCGATAATCTGCGGGCGCGTTGCCAGGTGTTCATCGTATTCTCGCAATTCGCGGTTGATCGCCTCAAAATCCTGCCAGGGGTCGCGTTCGAATGACGCCCCATCAAGCATATGGATGAGCAGGCGCGTTCTCTGCACGTGGCGCAAAAATTCGTGACCAAGACCAACCCCTTGTGCGGCTCCCTCGATCAGCCCGGGAATATCGGCCAGCACAAAGCTGGCATCATCTCCGCTGCCAGGTTGACCTATCACCACCACTCCCAGGTTTGGTGTCAGTGTCGTGAAAGGGTAATCGGCGATCTTCGGCTCTGCTGCCGAGACGACAGAAAGCAGTGTCGATTTACCGGCATTGGGGTAACCAACCAGCCCAACGTCCGCAATCAAACGTAGTTCGAGCAGCAGCCAGCGTTCTTCGCCCGGCTCTCCACGCTGTGCCTCTCGCGGCGCCTGGTGTGTTGCCGTCGCAAAATGTACGTTACCCAATCCGCCGCGTCCGCCGCGTGCAACCATCACGCGCTGGCCATCCTCTACCAGGTCTGCGATCAATTCACCTGTACTGGCATCGCGAATAATGGTGCCCGGTGGTACTTTGAGTACAATATCTTCCCCTTTCGCGCCGTGCATCTTCTGTCTGGCGCCCGCCCCTCCAGCTGGCGCCTTGAAATGCTGGTGATAGCGATAATCAATCAGCGTATTCAGATTGGGGTCTGCCTCAAAATAGATGCTACCTCCCCTTCCACCATCGCCTCCATCCGGGCCACCATAGGGCACGAACTTCTCGCGGCGGAAGTGTATAGAGCCGTTTCCCCCATCCCCTGCCTTCACGTAAATTTTTGTATGATCGTAAAACATAATCTATCCTTGTGGTGTGAGAAACACCGTTTTTTTTGCCGTGGGTTTGAGTATATCATATTTTTGGGGGAAAGAGCTATTGCCAACAGGGAATTTCAGGCCGCGTTTAAGCGACGGTAGGTGACCTGAGCCGGTAATCCATGGGTGTATTCGATGGAACCAGGCTCGATCCAGAACCACCGGGTGATGATGGAGTTACATTCCATGTGCCATAGCCTCCTGCGCCGTAGTTGCATTGATTATTCACATAGCTGCAATAGTTGCCCGACATAGAGCCATTCTGTTGCACGGTGCCCGTGAAGAAGAGAGGTGGATTGCCATGCGAACCCTGTACCAGGAACTGAATATAATTTTTGTTTGTCACGTATCCTGTAAAGGAATTGCTGCCGATGAGCGGCGGCGATACGCTGAAGTAGCCGCTGATAGTCCCCTGGCTCTGGTTTATCGAAAGCGACATAGGCGCGCTCGTAGGGGGACGCGTAAGGTCATCGACAATCGTGCCGTTATAGTTTCCCGCCACATTTGGAATGCCCGGCGCGGGAATCGGAGTAGGCGATGGGGTTGGCGAAGGACTGGGACTTGGCTGAGTTGTGGCGGTGGCTGTAGGTGAAGGAGTCGATGCATGAGTAGCTACCGGTGTTGGCGTAGACTTGTGCTGAACGTGCGGCGTCGGGGTTATGCCGGATACCTGTCCATGATGACCCACCAGAGATGGCAACAGTAGGGCCAGGGCGACACCCACAATCGACAATGCGAGGACCAGAAGCAGCAACGCGCCAATGCGATTGCGTCGTCGTCGCGGCGATTTTTGCAATGAGACTGTCGTAGCCTGCTCAACCTGCGGTCTGTTGCGTTCTCCCTGCGCTGGAGCGGATTGGGCTACTGGTTTAGCAATGACGACAGGCTCAGGCAGAGGCTCGACAAGTGGTTCGGCATTCAACGCTTCCCAGAATGCTCCGGCGCTTGCGAAACGCGCGTTGCCGTCGATAGCCATCGCCCGGTAAACCGCCTGCTCAATATGGCGTGGAATAGTCGGCACGTACTGGTGAATTGGCTCCAATGGGTCAGTTCCCTTACTGCCCTGCTGAGTCGCACGGAAGAAAGCGTCCACCGGTACAGCTCCTGTCAGCAGCGCGTAAATAGTAGCTCCCAGCCCATAGATATCTGTGCGTGTATTCGTACCGATCCCGTATTGTTCAGGAGCGCCGTAGCCAGGAGACGCGTGACGTATGGCTGTTGTGGTGGATTCCGGATCGTATTCTTTGGCAATGCCGAAATCGACCAGAACGCTTCCAATCCCAGAAGTGGGCACAATGATATTAGCGGGCTTGATATCGCGGTGTATGATCGGTGGGTGCTGTTGATGCAGGTAGTCGACAGCCTGCATGATAGGACCCATAATACTGAGTACTTGCTGCACCGGGAAACGTTTGTTGGGCTGCTTCTGGCGCAACATTTCCAGATTTGGCCCCTCGACGTAATCCATCAACATGTAGGCGCGATCTTTTTTGGGGTCTTCGAAGACATAGTAGACACGCGGAAGCGCAGGATGATCCAGCCGCTTCAGAACCTCGGCCTCAAAGACGAAGCGCGCCCGTTCGCGTTTATTGGGGTCGACGACTTCTTTCAGGGCAAACAAATTGTGGTGGACCCGTTGATCCCTTACCAGGTAAACGGCACCGAATCCCCCTTTGCCGAGCAGGTCCTCCACGATATAACGGTCGCGCACGACCGTACCAATTGGGAGCGTACTTTGTACCTCTTGCACTCTGCACCTCACACAACATGCTTGTTCATCTCATCACATTATTATAGTGCAAGAGATTTGTCCATTAGCAAGCTCAAGGGTTAAAATTAAGGATTCACCGACTATTTATAATCTTCCTCTAAGGTTCACCTTGCCCCACACTCGTGATCAAGCGAGCATCACGAGTGTATGTGAAGTAACTCCATGCCCACTGAAAGATCGCAACCAGTCGATTGCGGAAACCTACCAGGAAGTAGATATGTACCACAAGCCACAACAACCAGGCAATGAAGCCTGTAAGATGAAATGGACCTATATCTACAATAGCATAGGAGCGCCCGACGGTGGCCAGATTCCCCTTATTGAAATAATGGAAAGGCCTGGTTAGCTCTTCACCTGCAACGCGTCTCTTGATGACTGAGGCGACGTAGCGGCCTTCCTGAATCGCCACCGGAGCCACACCCGGTAGTGGTTTACCATTCTGCTGCAAAGTGGCGGTATCACCTATCACAAAGATATTCGGGTGTCCGGGAACGCTCAGGTCGCTTGCGACTTTGACGCGCCCCGCACGATCCACCTCTGCATGAAGCCATTTCCCGGCAGGTGATGCGCCAACTCCCGCGGTCCATATGATAGTATCCGCGACGATGTGTTCTCCGGGAACGGTAACGCCATGCTCGTCGATATCTAACACAGGTGTGTTCGTTCGCACTTCTACACCCATGCGAGCTAGCCTCTTTTGCGTTTTACGCGCCAGCGATTCGGGAAAGGCGTTTAATATACGCGGCAAAGCCTCGATGAGTATGATGCGGGTCTTCCTGGGATTGATATGGCGAAATTCTGATGCCAGGGTCTTGTGAGCGAGTTCGGCAATGGCTCCGGCCATTTCAACTCCCGTCGGTCCGGCTCCAACCAGCACAAACGTTAAAAGCTCCCCAATTTTCGCCGGATTCGTCTCTAATTCGGCAGACTCAAACGCCAGTAATATCTTTTGCCGGATAGCCCTTGCGTCTTCAATCGTTTTTAATCCACATACATATTGCGCCCATTCGTTATGGCCAAAGTAGTTATCCTGCGCGCCGGTTGCCAGTACCAGGTAATCGTATGGAAGCGAGCGGTCTCCCATCATTACTCGTTGCTGCTCGATATCTATGCCCGTCACTTCAGCCATCACTACTTCGGTGTTTTTTTGCTTTCGAAGAATATGCCGGATAGGCGAACTGATATCGGCAGGGGATAAGCCTGCCGTGGCGACCCAATACAACAATGGCTGGAACAGGTGATGATTTGTACGATCTATCAACGTTACACCAACGGGAGCATCTCGCAGCCCTAGAGCTACGTGCAGCCCGCCAAATCCCGCTCCAACGATTACCACGCGAGGTATTACGCGAGGTAGGTGTTCTTCAACTGCTTCGATAGTAGCCGGCGCAATCATTTCGTCTCTGCCTATGTCGCTATTTTGTACTTCAGTCATAGCGGTCTCCTTCCCGGTAATAGTTTTCTTCCCAACAATAGCTTAAGCCAGAAAGAGATGATGATCAAGGAGATCAATACTCCTGGTTTTTTTTAGTCACATATCTTCTTCTTTGCTCCCACCGGCAGCTTTCATGTGGGTAACCCTTTTGACGCAATTGAGGGCAATCAGGATATAGAAAATGTCTATAAAGAAGAGAATAACGAAGGACATCTTATAATTTTAATATGGAACACATTGACACTTTTTTCGAACCGCTTTCGTGTAAAAAAAAGTGTCCTTGCCTGGTTAGTGATGAGATATCCTATTTATCCCATCATTTTAGTAATCAGGCAAACATAAAAATTGTAGGGAAGCATATTAATAGTAGCGATGAGTAAAAAGCTGACGGACAGATAAACTGCTCGCCGCTATTGATGCAGTCGAAAGGAGCTAATTGGTGACAACGACAGGAAACCCGATTGTTGCAGCAATTTTTCAAACCGAGGATCAGGCCAGGCAGGCTATGAATGACCTCCAGCAGGCTGGATTTAGCAATGACCAGATCCGCTATTCCGTACACCGGGGTGGAACCGGGATCACCGATTCCCTCATGAATTTAGGACTTTCACAACAAGACGCTAATTTCTATAACAGTCAGTTTGAAGCTGGAAAGACCATCGTTACTGTCAACACAAATGATCGCCAGCAGGAAGCCTGCAATATTCTAACGCAAGATGGCGGACAGAGCGCCAATGCGAACTACGGCACAACAATGGGTACAACTGCACAGACCGCGAGTAATCGGGTTGCGAACAATGTTGACCAGGCCGCGAAGAATGTTGCCCAAACAGCGAGTGCTACGACCGGCCAGGGCGCGAATGCTGTTACCGGTAATCAGACCGAAAGCGTACAGCTACGCGAGGAGCAGTTGCAGGTGAACAAGCAACCGGTACAAACCGGCGAGGTTGGACTACGAAAAGAGGTCGTCACCGAGCAACAAACCATCAATGTTCCGGTGAACCGCGAGGAAGTGGTCATCGAGAAGCGTCCTGTTTCTGGCCAGCCCACCGATCAACCAATTGGCGAGGGTGAGACCATTCGCGTACCGGTAAGCGAGGAACAGGTCAATGTCACGAAGCAGACGGTGCCGACCGGCGAGGTCGCTATCGGCAAGCGCCAGGTGCAAGATACCCAGCAGGTTTCAGATACAGTGCGCCGCGAGGAGGCTCATCTGGTACAGGAAGGCGACGTTGATGTTGAGGGCGACAACATTCAAGATGTAACCGACCGGCAGCCATAAGTTGAAGCACTCAGGCTCTTCTGGAGCCTATTTACCTATGGACCTGATTCAACCGGGACGACCACATTCTTGCGGTCGTCCTGGCTCCTGTAGAGGCTGTCTTGCTACACATATTTTCAGGCAACGTTCCCTATCCCCCCTTATGAAATATTCGCTGCCACAGCGTTCTTCGTCCCTCTGACTGATTCGTAGCATCATCTTTCTGTTCGGCTCGTTTACCTGGTGCATCTGGGTGCATTACGGGTTCAAGGGGGCCAGTAGGAAGTTCTTCACTTCCTCTCACCGTCTCATTCGATATTGCCGGCGGGCGTTGATATTCATCCTGTTTATCCAGTTTCACCGGCGCTCTCTCGCTTCCTTGCGGGCTCATCTCCCCTGTTTGCTCTTGAACCTCTCCTGGCAATGGGTGCGTCGCTTCCAGGTCCAGGTAAGAAGGCCGCGTCGCCTGAGGCCGCTTAGGTGGACGAACAACAATGCCATCACGCCGTATTTGTGGCTGTGCTGGAGAAAATGGGCTGGCCTCAAATGGGCCACCGCTGGTTGGCGGCCCTCCTGATCCCAAAGAAGTAGGAGTAAAAATCGCTCCTGGCGTTCGCAATTGGAGGGCGCGTAGTTCTTGTGCCATTGATCCCGCGTCCGTGTAGCGATTGTCGCGATTCCTGGCCATGGCGGTCAAAATAATGCGTTCGAAGTCAGGAGCAACCTCTGGATTGATCGTGCTCGGTGGCTGGAGGACGCCTCCTACGATGGCCTGCGTCAATTCGGTCAGTGTCCGGCCCGTAAAAGGCCGCTGGCCGGTCACCATTTCGTAGAGTACTACACCGAGCGCGTAGATATCGCTGCGGTTGTCCAGCGTTTGTCCCCAGACCTGTTCAGGTGAGGAGTAATACAGGCTGCCTACCAGTGTCTTCGCCATCGTAATTTGCTGGTGTCCTGGCGCGCGTGCAAGTCCAAAGTCCATCACTTTGATTTTGCCCCAGCGATCCAGCATCAGATTCTCCGGCTTGATATCGCGGTGAATTACGTTGCGCTCTTTGTAGGCAAAATCCAGCGCATCAGCGATCTGGGCCCCATACTCTGCTGCCAGGTATTGTGGCATCATGCCGTCGATTTGCAGCAGGCTCCCTATCGTTGGCCCCTGCACATACTCCATCACGAAGTAGAGGAGGCCTCTTTGCTGTCCCGCGTCATAGATTTGCACAATATTTGGATGATTCAGTCCCGCGATGATCTGTGCTTCCCGGATGAATCGCGCTACATAGGAGGCATCTTTCGCCAATGTGCGTGGCAGCACTTTGATGGCAACCTCACGCCCAAGCGCAATTTGTTTGCCCCGGTATACCATCCCCATGGAGCCGTGTCCAATCTCTTCTTCCAACAAATATCCACCAAGGCTCTGACCGGCCAATTCGTTCATGTGGTTATCGTTTGCAGCGCAGGGACCCCAGGCAAGTTTTCACTGGGGGGGGAGCGCTGTCCTCCTTCCCTCTTAATACTTGTGTAAGAGCATTCCTCGCGGATACCCTACTCTCTCCTCTACTATGATTAAACGTACCTGTCCTATGAATATAGTTTACGCTATCCTCAGTACTTTTTTCTCATTCTCATCCGAAAAGGCTATTCACGATGGGGACAAGAAAAAAGAGGGGTTCCGTGATGTAGGGGCCGATTGATCGGCGGTGTGTACGATCAATCGGCCCCTACATCACGGAACCCCTCTTTATCCGTCTTTGTTGTCCTTAATCAAGGTAATCTTTAAGAATCCGGCTGGCTTGAGGATGGCGTAGCTTACGAATAGCGCGTTCCTCGATCTGGCGCACTCGTTCGCGCGTCACTTTCAACTTCTTCCCCACCTCTTCTAGCGTATGGTCGTGGTCGTCTACGAGGCCGAAGCGCAACTCGATCACCTGTCGCTCGCGCAGGGTCAGGTGAGTGAGCACTTTCCGGATCTCCTCGTGCAGCAGTTGCCTGTCCGTCAACTCAACCGGCCCGCGCTCGCGCATATCCTCGATGATGTCGCCCAGCGTATTTTCCTCTTCTTCGGAGAGAGGCGCATCCAGCGAGAAAACTTTCTCGGCCCATATAAGCAGCTCGCTCACCCGTTCTGGAGTCATGCCCAGCCGCTCGCCAATATTTTCAGGCGTCGGCTCACGTCCTAATTCCTGGTAGAGCTGCCGCGTCATGCGTTTCACGCGCATAACTTCTTCCATTATATACACAGGCAATCGCACTACACGCGTTCCCTCCAGGATAGCGCGTGTAATTGCCTGCTTGATCCACCATGTCGCATAGGTAGAGAATCGGAAGCCTTTCCGGTAGTCAAACTTTGTCACAGCCCGGATCAACCCGATATTTCCCTCACCAATCAAGTCCTCCAGCGACAGCCCCTGCCCCACATACTTCTTCGCAATGCTCACAACCAGTCGTAAGTTGGCCTCAATCAGCTGGTTACGCGCATCCTTATCCCCCTGCTCCGCCCGTTCAGCAAGATAGGTTTCCTTTGCTGCTGAGAGCAGCGAAATACGCGAAATCTCGCGCAGGTACAGGCGCAAACTGTCACTTTGCGCCAGGCTATTCAAGTCTGTTTCCTGCACAGCCTCGCGTTCTGGCTCCGCTGGTTTGTCGGCTTCAAACATGACTTCTTGTTCCAAATGCTTGCTCTCTTCTTTATTTACTTCCTCGCCGGGAGGAACGAGGAAACAGCCGCTTCCTGATATTTCGGTGTCATTTTATCACACCGTTGCGTTAGTGCAAACTGAAAGCATCATCATTTTTACGCATCGTATTCCAATTTCATATGTCTGCGCAAGGTATGCTATAAGCTCAGGGTCTCTGAAAAGGTTGTTGAGCGCGATGCATTGCCTCAAACGAATGACGCCTGTAGCCTATTGCCGGGATAGATATATATATACCTATCTCTTGCGCATACCATAGCATACCACACCTGGCCATATTCGACTGCACCTTATTTTCTCTTTTCGGCCAATTTTATAGTATCGACAGGCTTTTTCTTGCGCTTTGTAGAGAGCCGGTAATATCATATGTAACTGCTCAGGCCGTTGTATCGTAGATAGCTTTGAACGTTTATTGCTATAGAATAAGAAAGAATAAGCACCCGACGCCTACCGACCGGCAAATAATAGAGGACTATGAAATTGGCTGAAACACAACCATTACCTTCAGGGGTATTGATTGGTGGGCACTACAGAGTTGGTACCCTTATCAATACAGGCGGATTCGGTTCCGTTTACCGGGGAATTGATACCAGCGAGGGAGACCGCCCATGCGCTATCAAAGAGACCTATGATGTGACACCTGCTGCCCGTCGCCAGGCATTGATGGAGGCAGCGATTCTTTTCACTATCAAAAGCAAACATCTCCCCCAGGTCTATGATGCTTTTGAGGACAACGGGCGTTTTTATCTGGTTATGCAACTCATCGAGGGGGAAAATTTGTTGCAGTTGCTCAACCGGCGTGGTAAGCCTTGTAGCGAGCAAGAAGTTCTTACCTGGCTGCTTCCCATCATGGACGTGCTACAAGAACTGCATAGCCGTAGCGCCCCCGTCATGCATCGCGACATTAAACCGGCCAATATCATTCTCACTCCCGACCAGACCGCGGTGCTGGTCGATTTTGGGCTGACGAAGCTCTATGATCCCACGAAAGAGACATCTACCCTCGTTCGCGCTGTTTCGGAGGGCTTCAGTCCTGTTGAACAGTATATCGGCAAGACCAGCCCGCAATCAGATATCTATGCGCTGGCAGCGACCATGTATTTCTTGCTTACACAAACAACCCCTCCTGCCTCGATTGACCGCAGCGTGCAAGATTCGTTGATTCCCCCGCGTTTACTAAACCCTCTGATCTCTCCCAGGGTAGAGAGTGCGCTGCTCAAAGCTCTCGCTATTGACCCGGATCAACGTTTTCAAAGCATGCAAGAATTTGCCAGGGCATTACGCGAGCCAGCATTTCATGCTTACGCGGATGCGACTATTGCTGATCGGAGCATACAGGCTGTTTCTGGAATTGCTCCGAATCCTCGTGCCGGAATTGTCAACTCATACCCCGCGCCTTATTCCTCCTCGTTTAATCATTATCAATCCAACCAGTACCAGGTTCCTGCATACCAATCAACGCCGCCATCGCCTGTTTATCCGGTAGCGGCAACACCCAGACCTGGAACAGTTCCTGTCCAGCCGAAAGTGAAACGGGCCCAGGCTCCCATTATCGTGCATTTACCGAGCGCTTTCAACCAGGGTTGTCTCTGGGGCCTGCTCCAGGGTGTCTTATCCGCACTCATCGTGCTGTTCCTGCGCCAGGAGGTATTCTTTTATCTTGCTCTGCTGGAAGGATTTCTTTTCTACCTGCTCTCCGGTTTCTTCACCGTTCGTAAGGGAGGAGGCACGTACCGTGGAGCTTTGGCCGGGTTCTGGGCTGGCATTAGCAGCACCATCATCTTCTGGCTCGTATTTCCTTTCCTCCTGCTGATCTTGATTGCCCGGCGCATTCAACTCGATACTGCCAGCGCGAATAAGCGCGGCGTTGTGCTGAACTTCAACAAAGAATTCTCCCAGGCGCTGCAAGCGGTCGCGCCTGTTCTACCCAGCAATCATTCGACAACGCAGGCTCCCACAACGGGTATAATCATTTATCTCGGCGGCGGCCTGCTCTGTGCAATACTACTAGGACTGCTCGGTGGCTTCCTGGGAAAGCGCTCCTACAGGAGACGTTATTCCGTCTAAATCTTGACGATTTGTGATACTATCTTCCTCAGAATATCACAGCTGGAAAGTAGGAAACACATTTGGCCACCGAAGAGAAAACAGGCCAGGGAACCACTCCTGAAGAGGCGCTGTCCATATCCGAACTTGCGCAGCCCCTCAGCAAGGAACTCAACCTCAACAGCGGGCAGATAGCCCGCACCATCGTTCTCCTCGACGAGGGGAACACCATCCCTTTCATTGCCCGGTACCGCAAAGAAGTGACCGGGAGCCTGGATGAAGTACAAATCCAGTCCATCGCTGACCGGGCCGCGACCCTGCGCGCCCTGCACGAACGCAAAGCCGACGTGCGCAGGCTCATAGACGCCCAGGGCAAACTCACCCCGGAACTGGCCGCTGCCATCCTGGCTGCTACTACGCTGCAAGAAGTTGAAGACCTCTACCTGCCCTATCGTCCAAAACGCAAAACCCGCGCCAGCATCGCGCGCGAGAAAGGGCTGGCTGCACTCGCGGACATCATCCTGCAACAACTCGAACTCAAAGGCCCGGTTGAACCCATCCTCGAAGAATATGCCCGGCCTTACCTTGATGCCGAAAAAGGCGTCGATACCAGCCTCGAAGCCTACGCCGGAGCGCGAGATATCGTGGCCGAGATCATTGCCGAAGATGCTAATGTGCGCGGCAGCATGCGCGCAGCCTTCTTCAAACAAGCAACGCTCACCGCTAAAGTGGCCGATGCCGAAAAGATCACTGAGAAGGACCCCAATGGCGTCTACCAGCTCTATTACGACTTCAACGAAAGTGTCACCAAACTCGTCCCTCACCGCGTGCTGGCACTGAACCGCGCCGAGCGAGAAGAAGTATTGCGCGTCAGCGTTACCTTGCCGTATGAGCAGGCGCAAAGCGAGATCACGCGGTATTATCCCATCAAGGCCATATCGCCTTTCGCGGAACAACTCGCGCAGGCGATGGAGGACGGCTACAAACGCCTGTTGGCTCCTGCCATGGAACGCGAGGTGCGCGTAGAACTCACGCGCCAGGCCGAAGAACACGCCATCAACATCTTCGCCGCCAACCTGCGCAACCTGCTGTTGCAACCACCCCTACGCGGGCGCAAAGTCCTGGGCATCGACCCTGGCTATCGCACCGGCTGCAAGCTCGCCGTCGTCGACGAAACCGGCAAATATCTCGACTCCGACACTCTCTACCTGCACCAGCCCGAAAAGGCGCAGCAAACCCTGCGCAAACTGCTCACCCAATACAACATCGATGTCATCGCTATCGGCAACGGCACCGCCTCGCGCGAAACAGAGCAACTCGTCGCCGGATTGATTCGCGAACTCGAACAGGAAACGGGAAGGCATGGGCAGATAGGTTACGTTATCGTCAACGAGGCCGGAGCCTCCGTCTATTCCGCCTCGGAAGCGGCACGCCAGGAATTTCCGACCCTTGATGCTACGCAGCGCGGCACTATCTCCATTGCCCGCCGCTTGCAAGACCCACTGGCCGAACTGGTCAAGATCGACCCCAAGTCCATCGGTGTTGGCCTCTACCAGCACGACGTTGACCAGAAGGAACTGGCAACCATGCTTGATCGCGTCGTTGTCTCCTGCGTCAACTTCGCCGGTGTCGAGGTCAATTCGGCCTCTGCTGCATTACTCAAGCACGTTTCTGGCATCAACGCCCGCGTCGCCTCCGCCATCGTCAAATACCGCGAGCAGCACGGCCCATTCAAATCGCGCGAAGAGTTGCAAAAAGTGTCCGGACTCGGTCCCGCAACGTTTGTCCAGGCGGCAGGCTTCCTCAAAATCGCCAACGGCATAGAACTCCTCGACAACACCTTCATCCACCCGGAGAGCTACGCCGCTGCCCGCGCCCTGCTTGCCATGTTGCCATCCAGCGATGATGAGAAGGGCAAAACCCTGAAACCTGCCGAGCGCATCGCGCAGTTCCGCCAGTTCATCAAACTGCAAAGCAGCCTGGGACGTACCAACCGCAAAGGCAGCGGCGATGGCGAACAGGCCACCTGGAGCGAGATCGCCAAAAAAATCGGCGTCGGCCTTCCCACTCTCAACGACATCCTCGAGAACCTGGAAAAGCCTGGTCTTGACCCTCGCGATGCTCTGCCCGCGCCCATTTTGCGCCACGATGTGCTGAAGATGGAGGACTTAGAGACCGGCATGATCTTGCAGGGTACCGTCCGCAACGTGGTGGATTTTGGCGCCTTCGTCGATATCGGCGTCAAGCAGGATGGCCTGGTGCATATTTCCGAGATGGCGGATAGGTATGTGAAAGACCCACTAAGCGTGGTTGCCGTCGGGCAGGTGGTGCAGGTGCGCGTGCTGAAGGTGGATAGGCAGCGAGGGAGAGTGCAATTGAGTATGAGGGGGGTGGGGAAGTAGTGAGGAAAGTAAATTTCCCAGCGATTTACCATGTTTGCTTACCTAATAAGGCATTAGAGTGATTGTACAGTTCAACTTCTAGAGGTAGCGGGAAAGGTTGGTTAATCAGGAACAGGACAAGCCCATCTTGAACCTCGTCTTCTTCCACTTGCCCCGTGCTAGTTGTGAGGCGCACTCGTGTTACATTAAAGTCATTATCAATTATATAACCTAGCAAGAAAAAGCACCCAGGTCCCTCGCTTCCCGATAATTTAACCCAAGGTTGGGATAGATACCTTTTACGATCCTCTTCAGTGACCATATAGCGGTTCTCTTTCTTCGTCCTCAGACTACTCTTGACCTGCCAGGAACCTGATGCATCTTGTTCAACACAGCATATTTCAATCCATTGCTGCTTGGATGTACTTTCATACTGTACAGCATACAGTTGCAGCTGTCGATGGGTCTTTGACTTGAGGAAATGAATAGTTCCTACTTCGGCCAGATTCCCCAGGTCTCGCTTTGCTTTTGCAAAGCTCTCTGAAGGGTTACTGAGCCATTCTATAATAGTTTGTTTCGGATTGCCTGTTACCATATTATTTTCCTTTGCCTTTCTTGCTTGATCTGTCTTCGGTACTCTCGCTTTTAGTATAGCAGATTCTGTTAAAAGAAAAAGCGTTTGACTGATATTGGGTGTGGTTCATTTTTTTTCACAAACCTCTGCGGTAGCAACAGGGGTGGAAGGAGGACGCCTGAGAAACGGTTGGCGCCAGGAATAGCCAGAGCCAGGACGACGAGTTGGGTGCTTCGCACTGCGGGTCTCAGCCGTCGGAGCGAGAGCCTCGGCAACAGGTATAATAGCCCCAGGAATTCAGACAAAAAACGATTGGCTTGTAAGGTGTAAAGTAGCACATGCAGAAAAAGAAACGCACCCATTATACGGGGGAATTCAAAGCGAAAGTCGTCAAGGAGCTGCTCAAAGAGGAAAAGACAGTCGGGCAATTGGCGGCAGAATATGGAGTCCATACCAATATGCTCTATCGCTGGCGAGACCAAGTGTTAGCTGGCTTGCCAAGCTTGTTTAGCGAACAAGCAGCTCAGGAGCTCGCTGAGAAAGAAGCCCACTGGCAGCAAGAGCGCGAAGGCTTATATGCCGAGATTGGACGCTTAACCACGCAGTTGACGTGGTTGGAAAAAAAATCTCGCCAAGTGCGTCAGTAGAGAAGATCGGCGCGCATTAGTGGAGTGGGAACACCGCGAACTGCCCGTGAGGACACAAGCAGAGCTCCTGAGTCTCAATCGTACTGGATTGTACTATCAGCCCGTGCCCCCTTCCGCAGCAGAAGTGGCACTCAAGCATCGTATTGACGAGCTATATACGGAGCATCCCTATTATGGCTATCGCAAGATCACCGCACAACTGCAACGCGAGGGCCTGCCGATCAATCACAAAGCAGTGGCTCGACATATGCGTGAAATGGGCTTAGCTGCGGTGTATCCTGGTCCCAATCTGAGCAAACGCGCACAGCAAGCAGCGATCTTTCCGTATTTACTCAAGAATGTGACGGCGAGCAGGCCCAATCATATTTGGGGCATAGATATCACGTATATTCGCTTGCGAGCGAGTTGGATGTACCTGGTGGCAATCCTGGATTGGTACTCTCGCTATATTGTGAGTTGGGAGTTGGATCAGACCATGCAGATTCCTTTCGTGATGGAGGCCATGCAACGAGCACTGGAGCAAGCCACGCCACAGATTTGCACTAGTGATCAAGGCAGTCAGTTTACCAGCTCACAGTACACGCAGGTGCTGCTCTCGCATGATGTGCGCATCAGTATGGATAGCAAAGGGCGGGCATTCGACAATATTTTTACCGAACGGCTCTGGCGAACCATTAAATATGAGGAGGTGTATTTAAAAGAGTATACGAGTCCACGTGAAGCACGAGAAGGACTGACCGACTATCTGCGGTTTTACAATGAAGGGCGCATTCACCAGGCGCTGGATTACCGCACACCAGCTGAGGTTTATTTCTCTCATTAAGAAAGGAGCTTACACCTTAGCAATCACGATTTTTGTGTCTTGACAACGGGGGTCAGTTTATCCGTATGATCGCCTCCCTGGAATTATGCACGTGCAGACGGCGGTAGAGTCCTTGCACGTGCGAATGAACGGTGGCCTGCTCAATACCAAGCCGCTGCGCTATCTCAGTCTCACTCTCACCTTTGAGGAAACCGCGCAGGATATCTTGCTCGCGTCCTGCTAAAGGCTTCGTCGCTTCGGATGTCAACAAGGTGCTAAGTTTGTTCGTCTAGGAGGAAAGGAAGCTTCTCTCAACAAACCAAACGTTATAGCTTGCTGAGGATGAATAGGGAGTACGGAGGGTGTAGTTGAGTATGAGGGGCGTGGGGAAGTAGGAAAGAAGATACATTCGTCTTCCTGTGGTATCTTACGTGCAAGGAGTGGTAGACACTATTGTCAAATTTGCTATACCGGGGAGAGTACGTAGCTGGCTTTGCCAGAGCGAAGATGTTATCAGAGGAACGGTTTCTACCAACAACGTGTCATTGGCTTTGAACTTAGACTCCTGATCCATTAAATGCCACGACGGTTGTGTATCCCATGGGTACTGTATAGCTCGGTTATCTGCCTGTACTATAGCCTCCTTGTAGCATGGATCAGAGAGTAAGAGACCAAGATTGCTGACTGTATAAATCGCTTTATCATAGGTGTTGAGCGGATTAGTAAATGTAATGCGAGCGTATTCTGTTGGTTCAACCCCGCTTAGTGGGATGGCTACCGCAGGCGTAGGTGTACTAAAGGCTATCTGGGATGGAGAGCAAGGAGGGAAGCGGGAACCCAAAGGCTTAACGGCGAGTACACCAGGAATTATCTGGAGACGGTGTAACCAGTCGGAAGGTGTATACAAAGATGGAACAATAAAAAAGTAATGAGCGTGTAAAAATGTATCCTGTTGTCCCATTGGCTGCCACAAACGGATCTCCGTTTGTTCTTTAGTGGTGCGTGAGTCAATGCTACATAGTAATCCTGGTTGAAATCCCAAATCTGTGATTGCATCCAATGCCTGGCTGTAAGGGGTTGATGGAGTAAACGTGATAGAGATAAGGTTGTAGAATTCGGAACCAGTCGCAGGGGAATGCTCTTTGCCCAAGATAAAGAAAATAAAAGAACTGCTAAAAGCGAGGAGCGCCAGTATTCCTATAATGCCCAAAAGGATAACTCGGATCCGACCCCTCCTATGCTGTACTCTGTCTCGATTTCTTCCCGTGAAAGGAAAAAAATACCAACTATAAAAATTGGAATCAAACATGATCTCACTTCTCTCCTTTTAACACAGTATACTCTTTTTCATAAATTTTCTCTTCTTCATTAAGAAACGGTTCTTTTGTATGATATGTTGCGAGAAAGTGCTCAGGGAGGCAGAAGTACTTCTTCTGACCTTTCAAGAGAAGTACTTCTGTAAATGATTAGCCTTCAAACTGGGATCAACTAGTTGTGCAAGAATGATGTAAGGGTTTGCTCTATATACCTCCATCCATCAGAAGATTGCCTGTTTGGGCATCGAAAACCTCTTCAATTTTATGCAATGTGACAGTAACCCCACTGGGTCCCGATGCTTTCACGACACCTCGCAACTCTACATAACATAAAAGGTGAGTGGCTGGCATGCCTGTACCCTCTCCCTCTGTGAAGTTGCTTAACTGTTGACTCGACAAAAATACTATTTTTACGATGACAAGTTTTGTGCCAGTTGGTAAAGATAAACCAGGGGGAACAGGATGGCTACTCACATATTGTCTAACGTCCTGCTCCGTAAAAGCTGGTTTCCCGTTTGCTATGGGCAAATGTGGGGTAATGGCTGGTATACCAGGCGCTTGAGAATAAGGTTGTTGTGCAGGAAGAGCTTGCCTGAGGGGAGCAGCTTGTACATGACCTGCTGCTCCTCTGGGTAGAAGAAGGATCATTGCTCCTACTATCAAAACAAAGCTCAGTAGAATGATGGCGGGTAATAAGAACTTGCGCATGGATGTAGTATCCTTTCTCTAAGTAATACTGAGTTCGCTGAGGTGGCCTACTCGATTTAACATGAAGCACAATAGGCATTCCAATCCCCTGTGGATGTTTTACTTGGCTCTGTGATCCAGTCTCCTGTTAAAGGCCCCTGTTTAATGCCAAAAATCCAACTTGGGCCAGAGCCTGGATTACCAAGGCTATTTTGGGGACACCAGTTACCACCACAACGCCAATAGTTGTTAGTCCAATCTGCTCCGTATCCTGGTTGACCGTATGTTCCGGCTAATTCGATTCCTATTTGGATTTCGTCGGGACTATAGGTATTCGAAGTCGATAGCCCTGACCAGCTGTGGCTACATGTATATGGATAACCGCAGCTAACAACACTACCACTTACATACCAGTCGGTGCTATCTTGTCTGTAAATTTGAAATCTTTCTATGTAGTCGTCAGGGCCTACTTGATATGTATAATGGTTATGATAGCCTCCTCCGGGGCGCTCATCAGCCCAGAAGTATTCTCCTAATGTACAACATGCGTCGGATATTCCAGCTTCGACCCAGCAGGCGTAATTTATATTGCCGCAACCTGAATTGTAGTTCTGCAGAATCCACGTCTCCCAGTTCATAAAGCCATCAGTACCCGGCCTTCCTCCCAAGAATGGGACGGTTATATCGGTTTTTCCACCGTTTATACTGCCATACCATTGGTAAAATGCGTAGCAATGGTTATTCTGCGAATCGCCACATGAGTAGTTATCGGGAGCAGTTGTTTGGGCAAGGGCTGTATTCAAAAACAATCCGTATGCTGGGGAATGCGGGGTTGCAGGTGCGAGACCAGGTAGCCTGCCGCCAGTTCCAGCAGGCCATAGCGGATGTTTCGATAGCGTACCTCAAGCAGTTGTGCGGGTTTTGCTCCATGAACATTGGTGTATGGTGCCCACCA